>JAENVV010000080.1 GCA_016650365.1 Acidimicrobiia bacterium | reverse complement strand
TGGTTGGCCATCTCTTCCTTGTTCCAGCCGTATCCGATGCCGAACAGCAGACGGCCGTTGGAGATCATGTCAAGAGAGGCGACCTCTTTCGCAAGCCAGATCGGGTCGCGCTGGGCGACGAGAGTGATGCCAGTGCCGAGCTTGAGCGTTGTTGTGACGGCCGCCGCGGCGGCCAGGGCGACGAATTGGTCGTGGGTCCGCCAGTAGTGCTCGGGGAGGGGAGGAGCCCCAACCCGGCCTCCCCAGGGAGTGGTGCGGTCGATGGGAATGTGACTGTGCTCGGCAAACCAGAGTGACTCAAACCCGTGAGACTCAGCTCGTTTGGCCAGTTCGATCGGCTGCATGGTCGTGTCGGTGGGGAAGATGTAGACGCCAAAATCCATACCGACACCTTACCAAGCGAACTCCTGCGCTCGACGAGGGGAACTGGGGGCTCAACCACCCGATAACGGGCGCTCGAACCCAGGGTTCAACCCGGGGTTCCAACGCCCGATCGTGGGTGCTGGGGCCCTCAGAACGGTCGTCGGGAGCGAATTCTCGCTACCGTTGGCGCATGACGACCACCTCGATTCGGACGTGCCCGCTGTGTGAAGCTACCTGCGGGTTGGAACTCACCATCGAAGGCGGTTCCGTCAAGGTCATCCGGGGTGACCAAGACGACGTCTTCTCGAAGGGATTCATCTGCCCGAAAGGCACAACGCTCGGTCGTCTGCACGAGGACCCGGACCGGCTCCGCCAACCGCTCATCAAGAGAAACGGTGAGTTTGTCGAGGTCGGTTGGGACGAGGCTATCGCTGCGGCGGGCGCAGGTATCCGGCGGATCATCGACGAGCATGGCGCCCCGGCGGTGGCTGCCTACGTCGGTAATCCCAACGTCCACAACCTGGCCGGCAGCTTGTACTTACGCCCCCTTCTCAAAGCCCTTGGCAGCCCGAATGTGTTCTCGGCGTCGACGGTCGACCAGATGCCCAAGCATGTTTCGAGTGGTGCCATGTTCGGCAACCCGGATCTGATCCCGGTGCCCGACATCGACCGGACCGACTACCTCCTCATGCTCGGTGCCGATCCGTACGAGTCGAACGGTTCACTCGCCACGGCGCCCGACTGGCCTGGCCGGATGAAAGCCATCCAGGACCGCGGTGGCAAGATCGTCACCGTCGATCCCCGCAGATCCAAGACCGCCAAGGCCTCGGACGAGCACGTTTTCATACGCCCTGGGTCGGACGCCGCCTGGTTGGCGGCGCTCGTCACCACTGTGCTTGAAGCTGGAGGTTCGGACCTGCCCGACTTCATGACCGGACTTGCTGAGGCGAAAGCAGCGCTGGCCATCTTCACCCCTGAGTCGGTCGCTGCCGCGACGGGTATTCCCGGTGACGTAACCCGCCGGATTGCCGCCGAGTTCAGCAACGCGCCGAGTTCGGTTGCCTATGGTCGGATGGGCACCCATACGACCGAGTTCGGAACGCTGGCCTCCTGGCTGGCAGATCTTCTCAACGCGGTCACCGGTAATCTCGACGCACCAGGTGGAGCGATGTTCCCGTTGGCCGCCATCGTCACCCCCAAGGCGCAAGCCGGAGGGCGGGGTTTCCAAATCGGCCGTTACCGGTCCCGGGTTGGTGACTATCCAGAGGTCCGCGGCGAAATGCCGTCGGCCGCGCTCGTCGATGAGATTGAAACGCTCGGCGAGGGTCAAGTGCGAGCGCTACTCGTCGTCGGGGGCAACCCGGCCCGCTCGATTCCTGATTCTGAAAGGGTTGAAGCAGTGCTCGACCGACTCGAGTTCATGGTGGCGGTGGATGTGTATCTCACCGAGACCGCCCGCCATGCCGATGTCGTCCTACCGCCGCCTTCGGTTCTGGAGCGGGCTCACTTCGATGTGGCCTTCACCTCGCTGATGGTGCGCAATACCGCCAATTACTCGCCACCGACGTTCGAAAATCCTGAGGGTCATCTGTCCGAGTGGGAGATCCTCCTCGGCCTCGCCGCGGCGATTCAAGGCACCGATCTGAGTGTCGAACAGATGGATGAAGCCGGGGCAGCTGCATTGCTGGCGAGAGCATTGACCAACCCCGCCTCTCCGGCGTTCGGAACCGATCAAGTGACCGCCTGGGATCAGGTCTCGCGGTTTACCGGGCCGCAACGCATCCTTGATATTCGCCTCCGGACCGGACCGCATGGGGACGGATTCGGGACCAACCCGGACGGTCTGAGTCTGCAAAAGCTCATCGACAATCCCCACGGCATCGATCTCGGGGCGCTTGAGCCTCGTCTGCCTACCGCCTCGGCCAACCCCGATGGCCTGGTGCATCTCGCCCCTCCCCAGTTCCTGGCCGATCTACCCCGACTCGCCACGATTCTTGACGGCTCCCCCGACACCTTTGTCTTGGTGGGGCGTCGCCAACTTCGGTCCAACAACTCATGGATGCACAACATCGAGGTGTTGGTGAAAGGCAAAGACCGCTGCACGCTGCTTATGCATCCAGCCGATGCCGATTCCCTCGGCGTGGCGGCCGGTGAGTCGGTTTCCGTGAGGTCGGACGCCGGTGAGATCCGCGCACCGGTCGAGTTGTCCGATGACATGATGCCGGGCGTCGTGTCCTTGCCGCACGGTTGGGGCCACGACGACCCAGAAGCCCGTCTCACCGTGGCGGCGAGACGCCCCGGGGTGAACTCCAACGTGCTGTCAAACCGCACGGCCGTCGACCCGCTCTCCGGGAACGCCCGGCTGAACGGCATCCCGGTCGAGTTGGCGCGGGTGAGTTGAAATCGCCTCGCTTCGATATCTGGTTGCGAGCCTGACACTCCTATTGACTCTCAGCGCCTGTAGCGGCGCCGATCGAGCACTCATCGAGGGACTCTGGCTGCTGGATTCCGTAGCTGTCGACGGGGTCTTCCTGCCGCTTGAGCAGGGGTTGCCATTTCAAACCGAAACGGGATCGGCAGTGTGGGTTGACTTCGCGAGAGGTGGGGTTATGCGCGGTCAGGGTCCGTGCAACGACTTCACGGGGCGCTATGAGTTCGATGGTATGACGCTCGTCCCCGACGAGGTAACGGCGAGCGCGGTGGTATGTGCTTCCGAAATACCAGCGATTGAGGAGTGGATGGCGGTCGAGGACGTGGTTCTTGAACCGATGTGGAGCGGCGCCGACGTGCACTTCTCAAGCGACATTCGAATGCAGTGGCAAACGGACCATGTGACCTTGACCTTCCGGCGCCAAACGTGAGGTATTCGACCTGGTTCAAGTGGATCAAGAAGCGGATCGTCAGCCTGATCGTTCTGGTTCTGGCGCTCATCATCGCCACTGCCGTCCTCATCGGTGTCTTCTGGGGATTGAATGGCGAGCTACCACCGATCTTCGATCCCGAGCGGGCTGATGTAAAAACGCAGCTCGCCGATTTTTCGGTTAGCACCGACTTGCTCTTTGCCTACAACAGCGCCGAGCTTGAGCCCCAAGCCCTCCAACGACTTGATGTCATCGCCGCCTATCTGGCGGACCATCCGTCCTATCCGGTCGTCGTGGCGGGGCATGCCGACTCGACGGGGGAGCCTGACTACAACCTGGCCTTGAGCCAAGCCCGTGCCGAGGCGGTCGTTCTCTACTTGCTGACCGCCGGCGTGACCAATTCGCTTGAATCGATTGGGTATGGCGATACCGAACCAATCGCCACCAATGCCACGGAGGAAGGGCGGGCCGCCAACCGGCGAGTCACGTTTGAAATCGCTGGCTGATCAAATGGAGAATTTGTCGATGACTTCGGCGAAGCTCTCCAGCGATCCGGGTCTATGCAGGTTGGCGATCGCCACGATGGCGGTTTCCACGCCGGCCTCGGCCAATTGGCTGAACCGGTGGATGTTGTCGTCAACGGTCCCTCCGGAGAACGGACCCAACAGCGTTTCGACATCCATGCCCATGGCGGAAGCTTCGGACTCAAGCTCCTGTTTGGTCGCATAGACAAACGCCGGGGAGAGATGAGTAACTTCGATTTCTGCCCGATTACGCCCGGCAGTCTCACAGTGAGCATCAAGCACCGAGAGCTTGTGGCGAACTGCCTCCGGATCGCCCATCAGGTTGCAGGCGTCGGCGTACTGAGCCACCAACTTGAGGGTCCGCTTCTCACCGCTCCCACCCACCAGGATCGGTATGTGTTCCTGAACCGGTCGCGGGTAGGACATCGCTTCAGGAATGCTGATGGCTTTGCCTTCAAACGATTTGGCTCCGGAACCCCACAGCACTGGGAGGGCTTGTAACGCGTCTTCGAGCAGGTCGAGGCGTTCCCGGTCAGTTGGATACCCGTACCCGTACGCCTCATGTTCCTGCTTGAACCATCCAGCCCCGATGCCGCAGATCGCCCGCCCACTCGAGAGGACATCAAGCGTGGAGATGATCTTGGCGAGCAAGCCTACGTTGCGGTAGGTGAGTCCGGTGACCAGGGTGCCGAGCCTGATCGTATCGGTCACACCGGCCAGCCAGGCGAGAGTGGTGTACGCCTCCAGCATGTCGCTCCAGGCAGGGCCGACCTGGGGGATTTGGCGGAAATGGTCCATGACCCAGAGGCTCGCGAAGCCGGCCGCTTCGGCCCGTCGGGCGATGGCGGCGAGGGTGCCCGGCGTCGATACGTCCCCCCACTCGAAGTTCGACACCTGCAACCCGAATCGCAGTCCTCTGGTGGGCGATGCCCTCTCCGGTGACCAACCTCCCAAGGATACGGGTAGTACTTCCTTGGCCGGGTACACGGCTGCGAACCCCTCCGTTTCGAGGAGCGGTCGGGTTTCTGAGTAACGGGCGATCTGGCCATCGAGGACGTTGGGGGGGATACTGCGACCACGACGTTTGTTGCGGTCCTTGCAGGTCTTGGCGTCGGCGTCGAAGACGATGGCGATACAGGGCATTTCGGCCGCGGTGGCCTTGTCTCGCCAACGTTGGCGGTCTTCGGCGTTCAGACCAAGAGTATCGATGACCGTTACGAGACCGCGCTTCAAGCGGGCATCGACAATCGACTCGAGTACCGCGAACGCGTCCGTCGACGCCCTTTGATCGTGTTGCCCGGTACCGACGGCCGCCCGGAGCGCATCTGAGGACACAACTTGGCCCGAAGCGAAGTTGGTTTCCGCCCAGGTGGTCTTCCCACT
>JAENVV010000079.1 GCA_016650365.1 Acidimicrobiia bacterium | reverse complement strand
CAGCACCCAGCGCCTCAAGACTGCTGCTCTTGAACGCGGCCATGAGGTCCGCGTTCTGAATACGCTCCGGTTCGCCATCGACCTCTCGGGTGATGTCCCCGATATGCAATACCGGGGCAAGCGTCTCACGGACTATGACGCGGTTCCCCCGCGGATCGGTACCTCGATTACGTTCTATGGCATGGCAGTCGTTCGCCAATTCGAACAGATGGATGTCTACACACCGAACACCGCCCATGGCATCGCCAACTCCCGCGACAAGCTGCGGTCGATCCAGATCCTGTCGAGGCACGACATCGGAATACCGGCCACCATGTTTGTGCGCGATCGGGCCGATGTGCTACCCGCCATTGAGCAGGTAGGCGGCGAATCGGTCGTCATCAAGCTTCTGGAGGGGACGCAGGGTATCGGCGTCATCCTGGCCCCGGACAAGAGAGT
This sequence comes from Acidimicrobiia bacterium, assembly GCA_016650365.1. Taxonomy (NCBI): domain Bacteria; kingdom Bacillati; phylum Actinomycetota; class Acidimicrobiia; species Acidimicrobiia bacterium. Next base: position 7,481 of record JAENVV010000079.1, on the reverse strand, counting down.
TGCCGAGGCGGTGATCGAAACCCTTCAGAGCACCAAACAGAATGTCCTCATTCAACAGTTCATCGCCGAAAGCCGGGGCAAGGACATCCGGGCATTCGTCATCGGCGATCGCGTCGTGGCTGCCATGCGAAGAAGCGCAGTTGGCGACGAGTTCCGCTCAAATGTTCATCGGGGCGGCACGACGCAGGTCGTCGAACTCGACGCTGAATATGAAAGGGTGGCAGTCCAAGCTGCCCAGATCATGGGTTTGAGAGTGGCCGGGGTAGACATGCTGGAGAGTGACCGCGGGCCGTTGGTAATGGAAGTCAACAGCTCGCCAGGCCTCCAGGGCATCGAGGGCGCGACGAATCTAGACATCGCCGGGGCCATCATCGACTATATAGCCAGCCAGGTCGACTTCCCTGAATTGGACATCCGGCAACGACTCACCGTCTCCACAGGCTACGGCGTTTCTGAACTTCTGGTCCGCCAAGGAGCGGACATTCTCGGCAAGACCATCGACGAATCGGGCCTTCGTGAGAGGGATATCGCGGTTCTCACCCTGACGAGGGGAACGACGGTCATTCCGAACCCGAAGAGTTCGCGGGTGTTGGAAGAACACGATCGACTGCTCTGTTTTGGAAAACTGGAGGCCATGCGCGATCTCGTACCGGCCAAACGACGTCGAAAGGCCCAGCCCAAGTTGAAGCCACTTTCGCACGATTCGCTGCCAACGTTTGCAGATGACACGCTGGACATCGGGATTCGATGATCGCCGGCCGACCAGGAACGATGGAGATCGACCTGTCGATCGTCCGGTTCCTCCAGCGGCTACGTGAAGGCCTGGTTTTCGGCCAACTCGAAGACGAGTTCTCTAGCTGTCGCGAGCGACGATTGCAGAACACCTACGTGCGTCTGGGCATAACACCATGATGGTCCGGCTATCGGGCCGGACCATCATCTGAACAGTTGCTAACGCCGGCTGTAACGAGCTTCGATGGTTCCCGAAACAAGATCCAACCCCCCGTGGTTTTGGATACTCGAGAAACCTGGGCCAACCATGTCACGCCATGCCCCCAGCCCACGATCGACGGTTCGTCGGCCAGACGATTTGGGGCGCGATCCCATTGCGGCGCCCGATGGGCGATTGCGGCGAAATAGTTGTTGAGCCATGAGCGTTCTCCGAAAATCCTGTCAAGTCAAATGTTACTGAGAGTATAGCGTTGTTCGAACAACTTATCGGCCATCGACCGATAGCCGGATCCCGGCCTAGCTTGAGTCGGCGAACCGCAGTTGGGTAGCGACACCGATCGTCCGATCGGCGGGAAGCTGGAAGGCGTCCGCCGGGTTTCGAGCGTTTCGGTGCAGGACGATAAAGAGCCGATCCCGCATCGCCAGGATCCAATGTCGGTTACCTGGTTCCAGGGTTTCCCGGCCCAGGAAATAGGTAGTGGCTTCCGGAGAGAAATTCAGTTGCGAGTCGACAATGGACTGAAGGTCGGCCGGAACATCGATTCGATCGGCGAAACCATAGGTCAACTCGACCTCATGAAAATCCAGGTCACGATGGCGAATTCTGTCCCGACGCGCCCTCGGTACATGGGCATCGTCCGATACGACGACGTTCAGCACGACCATCTCCTCATGAAGAACCCGGAACGTGTGGAAGTTTGCCAGGAGAGCCGGCGGCACCACCCCGGGCCGTCGATGGAGGTAGACCGCGGTACCTGGCACCCGTTGTGGGGGATCGGCTTTTAGGGATCGAATGTATCGCGAAAGCGCCAGCCGGCGGGGGAGGGCTTCGTCACGCAGTGCAAGACGGCCCGTGCGCCATGTGGACATCAAGGTGAAAACGCCGAGTCCGATAACGAGAGGGAACCAGCCGCCCTGGGGGATCTTGAACAGATTCGCTCCGAGGAAGGCGGAGTCAACCACGAGTAATGGGAAGCTCACGCCAATCGCCCTGGGCCACGACCAGTTCCACCGAACCCTTGACACGACCAGGAACAGTACCGTTGTTATGAGCATGGTCATCGTTACTGCCACCCCGTAGGCGGCTGCCAGACCGGACGAAGTTCCGAACGCGATAACCAGGCCAACCGCCGCAATCGCCAGCACCCAGTTGATATGGGGGACGTACACCTGGCCCCGCTCGGTTACCGAAGTGTGGAGGACCCGGAATCGGGGCGCATAGTCAAGGTTGATCGCCTGGGCGGTGATCGAGAACGCCCCGGAGATGAGCGCTTGAGACGCAATGACCGAGGCGACCGTAGCCAACGCGGTCAGCGGCCATTGCGCCCATCCAGGGGCAAGGAAGAAGAACGGGTTTTCGATGGCCTGAGGTGAGCGTATTAAGAGTGCACCCTGACCGAAGTAATTGAGGATGAGCGCAGGAAAGACCACGAAAAACCAGCCCAACTGGATCGGCCGACGGCCGAAATGGCCGAGATCGGCGTAAAGCGCCTCGCCACCGGTGACGACAAGGAACACCGATCCCAGGACGAGAAAGCCTCGGAATCCATTACGTAGGAAGAAGCTCACCGCGTAGGTCGGTGACAGCGCAAGAAAGACGTGCGGGGTCTGGGCGATGGATATGGTGCCCAGAATGGCCAAGACCGAAAACCAGACCAGCATGGCCGGGCCGAACACGGCCCCGACCCGCCCGGTTCCAAATCTTTGAACCGAAAAGAGCGCCAACAGAATGACAACCGCCAAAGGAATCACCCATTGTGAGAACGCCGGGGCGGCCAGGCTCACACCTTCGACCGCGGACAGCACAGAAATTGCCGGTGTGATCATGCCATCGCCATACAGAAGCGCCGTTCCGAACAAGCCAATCACCACAAAGACGAGACGCCGGGGCCGACTTTTCGTAGTCCGAGGCAGAATCAACGCGGTCAGGGCGAGGATTCCACCCTCACCGTGGTTGTCCGCTCGCATTACGAGGAGGAGGTATTTGATGGTCACGACTATCAGGAGGGACCAGACCATCAAAGAGAGCACGCCGAAGATGTTGGCTTCGATGACAGGAATCCCGTCACCGGCGCTGAGAGACTCCCTGAACGCGTAGAGCGGGCTGGTGCCGATGTCTCCGTAGACCACCCCGAGTGCTGCCAGCGCGAGAACCGAGCGACTGCCGGCGGGATGGCCGCTGAAATTGGACATTACGAGAGCCTCCGGCAATCAGAACAACCGGAGCATGATACTCACAATGCAGCAGTCTCGATTCGCGAAGCAGATATCACTGACACTGGCAGGCGCCCGGGCGCGCCTCTTTGCGCAGACAGCGAGTCGTTACTCACTCAATCCGAGAGCGGCATCGATCTCACTCTCAAGGCGTGAGAGCTCCATGTACGCCTCGGAAAAGCTCCCGACGACGTCGCTCCGGGGAGGACACTCGAAAAAGGCGTCTTCGGCGATCTGGAACCACACCTGCACCGTATCGTCTATCGCAAGATCGGGCGTAGTGGTCAACCCGGGCCGCTCGGCCCGCAGGGCGGCCAGCGTATCGGTACACAAGCCGGCAGGCGGATCCTCGCCAACAGCAGCCTCATCGGGTACCGCCGCGACGGCGGCTTCCCACTTCGGCAACCACTCAGCCGCAGTGGGCCGTGGCTGGTTTGCGCAGGCGGATATCACCAGACCTGCCATCAGCGATGCCACCACGATGAGCGCTCGTGATGGAATTCTGAGGCAGAAAAAGTGAATCGCCGGTTTCATCCAAGTCGCAGGCTAACGAGATTCGACCCCGAAGGTGCCCTTCTCGACCGTTGGCTGCCGACCGGACCCGATAGTGGTCATCCGCAATCAGCCGACCGGCCGGTCAGTCGACATTCAAGGTACTCATGAAAACGGCCAGGCCGTAGTGAATGGCGATCAGACCGCCCATCTCCATGATCTGGGCTTCGGAATAGTGTCGCTTTCCTTCGTTATAGAAGTCAGCATTCACCTGATCTGGATGGCGATACATCAGGTAGGAGTACCGCAACGCCCACTTCTCGGCCTCGGTAAATCGGGGACTGGTCTCAAAGTCGCCAAGGCTGGCGGTTACGTCTTCCTCGGTGAGGCCGGCTTGCACTGCCTCGGCCGACCGCATCATCGAGAAGTAGGGATCTTTGGCCGATGTGGCCAACTGAATCCGGATGAGTTCCTTCAGCCGATGATCCACGCCTCCCTCGAACAGGGCCTCGGCCATTGCTCCCCAGATGGCTTCGGCGTAGGCGGGGACATGGGCGAGTATCTGCGGGAAGATGGTATCTCCACCGCTCAATCGACGGAACGATTCCATGGTGCGGGCCGTGGGACCGTTGGCGCCGTGCGGTAATTGCGGTTCGATGATCGGCATCAGTCGACCGCGGCTGCCGCATCGGCCACCGCTTGTTGGATATCGGAGCTCAGATGCGAATGAGGCGTCTCCCCATAGATACGACGCGACTCATCCTGATCCACCAGGCGGCCGTCTGGGGTGAACATCGGGTAGAAGTCCAGCGTGCGGAAAAACGTGTGGTATCCCACATTGAAGCCTATGAACACGCCCAGTTCGACGATCTCTGACTCGGTGTACTGCTCTCGTAGCCGCTTATAGAATGCAGCATCGATCCGGGCTGGTTCGAACTGCATAAGTTCGCTGTACTCCAGGGCGATCTTTTCGGCCGGGGTAAATGCTTCGCTGTTCCGCCAGTTGTCGATCCCGTCATCGATCCGATCCTCGGTAAGGCCATTCTGCTTCGCCGAAGCAGATCTGACGTTCCCTCAGTAGTTACAGAGGGCAGCCCTCGAGAGCTGAACGCGGATGATCTCTTTGAGATTGTGATCGACGTTACCGGTGTTGAATACGGTTCCCCAGGCGACATACAGAGCCTTCGACAGAGCGGGATTGTGGCCCTGCATGGCGTGGAAAGCGGGATCCGGCGCCCGATGACGAAGGCATTTTTTCACAAAGCCAGCTAGTTCTGAATTCATGAGTTCGTCTATCTCAAGCATCGTTATGTTTGGCACGATCTGAACTTTCCGGTGAGTACGGTCCGACCTACCCAGGATACATACTCTGACTGGGGTGGGTCAGAGATGAATAGTGGTCAAGTGAGTGGACCGGCAACCGCCTCGGCTGCCTTTCGTACCGCACCCGAGCGCACCAACCCGGTAGCGGTCTCCAACTCCGGCGAAAGATTCCGGTCGGCTTCAAGGTGAGGGATATGGTCCCGAACCATTTCAACGACAGCTGACGAGACAGGGCTAGGTAACAGCGGAGCACGCAGTTCAAGGGCCTGACAGGCGGCGACCAACTCGACCGCCAGAATCCGGGCGACGTTGTCCACGACGGCGCGCAGCTTGCGGGCAGCCCCCCATCCCATTGAGACATGATCCTCTTGCATGGCCGACGTTGGCATGGAGTCAACGCTGGCAGGAGCAGCCAGCCTACGGTTCTCAGCAGCGATCGATACCGCCGTGTAGTGGGCGATCATGTAACCAGATGACACCCCGGGGTCCTCGGTCAGGAAGGCCGGCAGGCCGTGTGACCGAGCCGGATCCAAAAGCCGGTCCAGTCGGCGCTCAGCGATGGCGCCAACCTCGGCCGCAGCTATCGCCAGAAAGTCACAGGCAAACGCTACGGGAGCTCCGTGAAAATTGCCGCACGACTCAACCGTACCGTCTGGAAGGACCATTGGATTATCAATTGCCGAGTGCAACTCGTTCTCGGCCACCTGCGACACATGGGTCCACGTATCTCTCGCCGCCCCGTGAACCTGTGGGGTGCAGCGAAGTGAATAGGCATCCTGCACCCGGACGTCATCGGTTCGATGTGAGGCCACGATTCGAGATCCCAACATCGCCCTCGTCATGTTGGCGGCCGAGACTTGTTGGCCTGGCTGGGGTCGGAGGGCAACCAGGTCGGCCCGAAACGCCCGATCAGTCCCCAGTAATGCTTCAACGGTCATGGCGGCAATAACATCGGCCGAGACCAGAAGGGTTCCGAGATCGTCGAGGGCCAGGATGAGCATCCCGAGGATGCCGTCTGTCCCGTTGATAAGCGCCAGTCCTTCTTTGGCTCGCAGCACGAGCCGCTCCAGATCGGCATCCTTCAGCGCATCGGCGGCGAGTCGGTCGACCCCATCAACAACCACGACTCCCTCCCCAACCAGGGCGAGGGCAATGTGGGCCAGCGGGGCAAGGTCTCCAGAAGCCCCGAGCGATCCGTACTCATGGACCACCGGAGTGATGCCGGCCACCAGCATGGCGAGATAAAGGTCGACCAGTTCCGGCCGGGCACCCGAGTAGCCCATCGCGAGAGATCGAGACCGTAGGAGCATCATCGCCCTCACGACTTCGCCTTCGACGCGGGGCCCCATGCCGGCGGCATGGGAGCGGATGAGCGATAGCTGAAGTTCTCGGCGTCGATCCTCGGGAATGTATGTAGCGGCCAGAGCTCCGAAGCCGGTCGACACTCCATAGACCGCAGTTTCGGATGCGGCGTATTCATCGACAATCGCCGCCGAAGCTTCCATGGCCCTGCGGCCGTCGGCTCCCAGTCGGACGGTGGCTCCCCATCTGGCAACGTTCACTACGTCGGCCTGGCTGAGGTTTGCGACATCAAGGATGACGTCCGTCATGCTGGCTCCATTCGGGGCTCGGTGGCGTCGATGGCCAGCTGAATCCGCTCGACGAACTGGTCGTATTGATGGTTCCTGAAATTTTCCCAGGTACTCAGGGACCGAGAATCCGTAATCCGGTCGGTTATCAACTTGCCATCGAGATGGTCGACCTCATGTTGCACCGTCCCGGCGCTGAGACCCCGATACACTTGCTGAATTTCCATCCCTGACCGGTCGAGCGCTACTACCTCGAGGTTCATGTAACGGGGTAGATCGCCCCGAATCGGAACGCTCAGGCAGCCTTCGTTATTGAGGTAGGTTTCGTCGCCGAGAATCTCGATGATCGGGTTGATCAGCACGGTCAACGGTAGATTCGGCTTGTACGGGTACCGCTCATTCGCTTCGACCCCGACAACGCAGATGCGCAAGTTGATACCGACTTGGTTGGCAGCAATTCCGGCGCCCTGGGCATCCCGCATCGTTTCGATCATGTCATCGATGAGCGACTGCACTTCGGGACCGCGGAGCTCTTCCGGCGATACCAGTTGGTTTGGAGCCCGCAAAACGGGATCGCCGATCTGAGGAATTGCCCTAATCATCTGAATCGGCCTCGAATACCAGGTTTCCCGCGACCCAAACGGCCTGGCACAGAGGGACGCCCGCCCAATAGGACAGAGCAGCCGGCTCGGTCGTCCGCCACAGTGCAAGATCAGCCCGCATACCGACCCGGACAATGCCGGTATCGGATAGGCCGAGCGCCTTGGCGGCATGCCTGGTGGTCCCCGCCAGCGACTCCTCAGGAGTCAGCCGGAACCGCGACGTGGCCAACCACATGGCGGCCTGCAGGGATCCCACAGGCGACGTGCCAGGGTTCAGATCCGTCGATACGGCCATCGCCACCCCGGCGAT
>JAENVV010000078.1 GCA_016650365.1 Acidimicrobiia bacterium | reverse complement strand
GTCGGGTGCCTCCTGGTCGGGTGCCTCCTGGTCGGGTGCCTCCTGGTCGGGTGCCTCCTGGTCGGGTGCCTCCTGGTCGGGTGCCTCCTGGTCGGGTGCCTCCTGGTCGGGAGCTTCCTGGTCGGCGCTCGGTTGGAACTAGACCGCTAACAGCCATATTCTCAAACGGAGGGTTGACAGATGTCGAGCGTGGCCGAAAGTGGGGTGTCGGGTGTGAGGCGCACACTCCACCTGACCGGAAGTGGCCGCGTCTGGATCCTGACATCGACGCTGATCGGGGTGGCGTTGGCACTCACCGGCACCATCCGCCACCTGCCATCGATCGACGCGCCCCTTCACATCCCCTGGCCGGTACTGGTCGGCTTTGTCTACCTGGCAGAACTGACGGTCGTCCACTTCCAGTTCCGTCGTGACGCCCACTCGTTCTCAATGAGCGAGGTCCCCCTCGTGCTAGGCCTCATGTTCGCCAGTCCGCTAGGTCTCATCGGAGCCCAACTTATCGGGAACGCATTGGCCCTCGGGTTGAACCGTCGCCAATCCGCCATCAAGCTGACATTCAATCTGAGCCAATTCACCGTACAATCGACCCTCGCCGTCATCGTATTCCATGCGATTCTCGGCCAGAGAAACCCGCTCGGACCGGCCGCCTGGATCGGTCTCCTGACCGCCACCCTATTGGCAGTGGTCGTCGCCAACCTCCTTATCAACGTCGCGATCCATCTCGCCGGGGGTGACCTGGTCCGCTCCGAACAAATGAACGTGTTGAGGCTCGGTGCCGGAGCGGCGTTCATGAATTCGAGCCTTGGCCTGGTGGCGATTATCGTCATGTGGACACAACCCGGCGCAGCCTGGGCGGCCGCGGTGCCGCCGGCGGTTCTCTACCTCGCCTACCGGGCCTACGTTGCTCAGGGTCAAGAACACAAACGGCTTCAGGCACTGTATGAAGCAACCAGGGCAATGCACGTCTCCCCCCAGATCGAGGCGGCCATGTTGACCGCGGCAACCCATGCCCGTTCCATGTTCGAGGCAGAACGGGCCGAGATCCTCATCTTCCCGATGGGCTTCGACCAGGACGGATACCGCACCGGCGTCGGACCGGGCGACCAGACGGAGGTCATGCAGATCACCCACGAGGCCCAGGACGAGGCCTGGGCCGGGGCGCTCGAAACCGACGAGCCTCGCCTGCTCAAACGGGGCTTCCGGCAACGCTCAAGACTGCACCGGAAAGGCTACGACGAAATGGTCGCTCCGATCCTCGGCCCCGAAGGCACCAACGGGCTGATGGTGGTAGCCGACCCGATGGGCGACGTTCGCACCTTCACCCCCCGGGACCTCCGATTCTTCGAAACCCTCGCCAGTCAGGTGAGCGTAACGCTCGACAACGGGCGACTCGAAGACTCGGTCGCCCAACTCACCGTCCTCAAAGAAGACCTGCGACATCGGGCCATGCACGACACGCTCACCGGACTCGCCAACCGGGCCCTACTGCACGAGAAACTGGCCGACGTGACCGATCCGGCCACGAGCAGTGCCGCCAAAACGGCACTGCTCCTCCTCGACCTTGACGACTTCAAGACGGTAAACGACACCTTCGGCCATCCGGTCGGCGACCAACTCCTCGTGGAAGTAGCCAGGCGGCTTCAGTCGTGTTGTCGCCCGCACGACACCGTCGCCCGCCTCGGCGGTGACGAGTTCGCCATCCTGCTCGACCATCTCTCCCATCCAGACGACGCCGTCATCGTGGTCGAACGGATAATCGCTTCCCTCAACCGTCCGTTCGTCCTCACCGGAGGCCAGATATCGTGCCATGCCAGCGTCGGGGTGGCCTTCACACAACCCGGCGAAGACCCCGCCGACCTCATGCAGCACGCCGATCAGGCGATGTACGTTGCCAAGGTCCGCCAAAAGGGTTCATATCAAGTCTACAAAGACGACATCGAAGACCTGACAGCTGGCAAGGGCGATCTGGAATCCGAACTCAAATCAGCCATCGAACACGACGAACTGGTGCTCTACTACCAACCCCTCGTCGACCTCGCTTCCCGCCAGGTTCTCGGAATGGAAGCCCTCGTCAGATGGAACCATCCGGTACGCGGCCTGGTCCCGCCCGACGAGTTCATTCCCATGGCAGAAGAGACCGGGCTCATCGTGCCCCTGGGCCGATGGGTTCTCCGTCAGGCCTGCTGGCAGGCGAGCCGCTGGCATGCCAACGGCTCAGAATGCAAACCCACCGTCTCTGTGAACCTGTCACCCCGGGAACTCGTCGAACCGGACATAACCAACGAAGTGCGCACCGCCCTCGCCGAATCAGGGTTGGATCCGAAGTATCTTGTCATCGAGATCACCGAAAACGTGATGGTGGAGGCCTTTACCGAGACGCTCGACGAGTTCAAAGCTCTCGGAGTGCGCATCGCCGTGGACGACTTCGGAACCGGCTACTCGTCGCTGAAATACATCGACCGACTTCCCATCGACATCGTCAAGATCGACAAGTCATTTGTGAGCCGGGTCGCCGGGGATGACCCATCGCCGCTCGCCGATATCGTGCTCCAGATCGGATCAGTACTCGGACTCGAGACCGTGGCCGAGGGGATCGAAACCGCTGAGCAGCTGAGGCGGGTCCGGGACCTCGGATGCCAGGTCGGCCAGGGATACCTCTTTGCCCGCCCCATGGAAGCGGCAGCCATCGAAGCGTTGCTCAAAACCGGAATCGACCCCAAAGTGTTCGGCGATATGCTTCCCGACGATCGCCACCTTCCCAAAACAATTCCCTCACCTAGAAAAACGGTCCGAACGAACTCACGGCCCTCGCCGTTCCCAGGACGTGCCGACCGACTCGATTTCCCGCGGATTCATGCCCAAACACCGCCTTTCCCCGTGGCCAACTCAATCATTGTCAACAACACCGACTCGAAGGAATGGAACTGATGATCAACCTGGCTACCGACATGCTGCCCTTAGCGGGTCGGACAAGTATGCCTCCCGCGGAGGCGCCAGGCGCCGGCGCTCCGAGCGACGCCGACCTGAGGTCCGCGATCCGGGCCGCCATCGGTGGGACCGGCCTGACCATGCAATTCCAACCGATTTTCCAGCTCGGGAACTGGCTGGTCGGTGACAGAAGTCCCGTCGGATACGAGGCGTTGGCCCGATTCGAACTCCCGGTTCCGACCAACGTCTGGTTCCAGGAAGCGGTCCGGATGGGATTCGGAGTCGAACTCGAACTCGCCGCCTTGCGGGTCGCCGTAAGCCACCTCGACGACATCCCGCAAGATTGCTTCCTGACCGTCAACGTGTCGCCTCAGGCAGTCGAGTCGCTCCCCTTCTGGAATGTCTTCTCAAGTCTGTCGTCGGGCCGGATCCGGGTCGAAATCTCCGAAGAAGCCATCATCGACGACTACGAGCAATTCCGCACGACCCTCCTCGGGTTGCAACGTCGCGGCTTGCGAGTATGGATCGACGATGTCGGCGCCGGCCTGGCCAGCCTCAAACATCTCATCCTGCTGCCGCATGACACGATCAAGTTGGACATCGATGTGGTGCGAGATGTTGACCGCGATCCCAACCGGCAAGCAATGGTTACGGCTCTGGTAGCGCTCGCCAAAGCGTCCCAAACCAACGTGGTCGCCGAGGGGATCGAAACGGCCGCAGAACTCGTCACCCTGGTAGATCTCGGGGTTGCTTACGGGCAAGGCTATTACATGGCCCGACCGGCCCCATTGGGCGAGCCCAGCCCGTGATCTGACCGCGCTGACCTGGGCGGTCAGTTGGCGAACTTGAGAACTCGGACC
>JAENVV010000077.1 GCA_016650365.1 Acidimicrobiia bacterium | reverse complement strand
GATGGCCTGGCGAATCTGGTTCACCAGCTGGCACCCGGATACGTGCGTTGGAGTACTTGCATCTCGGCCAGCATCAGCCCGAGATGGTTGGTGTGACGTCCATCCCGACCTCCGCTGGTCTGGTGGGGATCGTCCGGCATCGATAAGGTCGCTTCCTGGAGGTCGTTGGCGATATTGGCCCGCCACGGCTCCACGAGATCACGTACGTCGACTCCGATTCCGGCTGCCACCATGGAAAGATCGAGGTCGTCCACGGCGAATAGCTCTGCGGTGAAGCGCCATAAGGCGTCAACCGCCGACTGCATTCGGGTATGGGATTCATCCGTGCCGTCTCCCAGGCGGTGCAGCCATGTGCGGCCGTGGCGCAGGTGGTAGGCGGTTTCTTTCCGTGCCTTGGCGGCGATGGCGGCCAACGTAGCGTCGGTGGAAGTGCCCATGTGGTCCCAAAGCAACTGCTGGTAGGTCGAAAACAACACCTGCCGGGCGATGGTGCTGGCGAAGTCTCCGATGGGTTGTTCGACGAGCAGCAGGTTGCTGAACTGTCGCTCGTTGCGGAAGAACGCATAGTTGTCCTCGGTCTTTGCGCCGTCGATGTCGCCTGCGTAGGAGTAGAGCATTCGGGCTTGCCCGAGCAAGTCAAGGCCGATGTTCGTGAGGGCAATGTCTTCTTCGAGATCGGGGGCCCGGGACGACCATTCGGCCAACCGGTGGGATAGGACCAGACAGTCGTCGGCATGGCGGAGTGTGTAGCGGACGAGTTGCGTGGCATCTGTCACATGTGACCGATTTCGTCAGGTATGTCATAGAAGGTCGGGTGCCGGTACGGCTTGTCCGAGTCGAAGAGCATGTCTGAGTCGTCAGGATCGGATGCCACGATCTGCGCCGAAGGGATCACCCAGATGCTGACACCTTCGGACCGTCTCGTGTAGACGTCGCGGGCAGATTCCAGGGCGGTTTCTGCGTCGGCCGCGTGAAGGCTGCCGACATGTACGTGGCTTAAACCCCGGCGGGCTCGCACGAAGACCTCCCAAAGCGGCCAGCCGTGGTCCGTAGTTGGGGGACCCTCTGATTGGGGTTCGTCACCCGGAGCGGAGTGGACTTCATACGGCATCAGTCTCGAGTTCCCTCATGTTTCGCTGCGTGGGCCTCCGCGGCCTCCCGCACCCAGGCGTTCTCCTCCCAAACGGCGACTTTGTGGGCAATCCGTTCCCGGTTCAGCGGGCCGTGTCCCTTCACTACCTCCCAGAACTCATCCCAGTCGATCGGGCCGGTGTTATAGTGATTGGTCTGCTCGTTCCATCGCAGTTCGGGGTCGGGCACGGTCAAGCCAAGGAACTCGGCCTGTGGGACGGTCATGTCGACGAATTCCTGGCGGAGTCGATCGTTGGAAACGCGCTTGATCTTCCACGCCGTGGACTGTTCCGAGTGGGTTGACTCGGCATCGTGGGGACCGAACATCATGAGGGATGGCCACCACCAACGGTCTAGCGAGTCCTGGGCCATCGCCTTCTGTTCGGCCGTGCCATTGGCGAGCGTGAGCATGATCTCGAAGCCTTGTCGTTGGTGGAACGACTCTTCCTTGCAGATCTTCACCATCGCCCTGGCGTATGGACCGTAGGAGCACCGGGCGAGCATCAACTGATTGGTGATGGCGGCCCCATCAACCAACCATCCAATGGCCCCGATATCGCCCCAGGTGAGGGTCGGATAGTTGAAGATCGAAGAGTACTTCTGGCGGCCCTCGTGGAGGCGTTCCATGAGTTCGTTACGCGAAACGCCCAGTGTTTCGGCTGCCGAGTACAAATAGAGGCCGTGTCCCGCCTCGTCCTGCACCTTAGCCATCAAGATGGCCTTTCTCTTGAGGGTGGGTGCCCTGGTGATCCAGGTCCCTTCTGGTTGCATCCCGATGATCTCTGAATGGGCGTGCTGGGCGATCTGGCGGATCAAGGTATGCCGGTAGGCCTCTGGCATTTCGTCGCGGGGTTCGATCTTGTGGTCGGCGGCGATGATCTCGTCGAAGGAGGGCATCGGCGAACCATAACAAACGCTCGTTTGTTTGTCGATGGCGATTCGAGCTGTGCCATTGCCACGATTGTGGGTGGTCCGGTCTCCTCCCTGTCGGGATGGGCTGGGTCTGTCGAATCATTTCCAAGGCAATGTCAGGTATTGCGGTTGATGGACGGAGCCTCTGGTCTATGCTTCCGGCAGTCAGATGGGGAAGGTTGGGGAAGATGGCTCCTTGGGGGAGATCCAGGGGATTACATCGTCGGCCGCGTAAGCGACCACGATTCATAAGCGTCGTAGTAGCACTCAGTCTTATTGTGGGCATTCCGCCCGTGGCTGGTTGGATCGACGCCGTCGAAGCCGCCCCTTTCTCCGTGACGGCCCTCGTTACGAATGGAACCGACGACGCCGAAGAAGCCGCTTCTGGCTCCATGACGCTTGGCAGTTCGGATCTCGAGTTGACGGAGGAAACCTCGACGCAGACCGTGGGCATCCGCTACTCGAGCCTCGCCATCCCCAAGGGCGCACAAATCACATCGGCGTACCTCCAATTCAGGTCCGATGAAGCCCACTCGGGACCGACCAACCTGACGATTGCGGTGCAGGCGGCCGACAATCCAGGCACATTCACCACGACGCCCGGCAATATCTCCGCCCGCCTGAGGGCTTCGCTGACAGCTTCCTGGGCACCGCCGGCCTGGACGGCTACCGGACAGACCGGACCTGCCCAGGCCACCCCTGACCTGAGCGGGGTTGTCCAGCAGGTCATCGATCGCCCAGGGTGGGTGGCGGGCAACGCCCTGGTCTTCGTCATCACCGGGACGGGCAAGCGAGTCGCTGATTCGTTCGAAGGTGGCGCCAACAATGCGCCAGTCCTCCATGTCGAGTATGGGTCTGGTTCTGCGAACCTTCCGCCAATCGTGAAGGCCCGGGCAGACTCGACCTTCCTGTCGGGATCCGCCACGCTCGACGGCAACGTCATCGACGACGGAGTGACAGGCGTGATAACTACGTGGTCGAAAGTCTCCGGCCCCGGCGAGGTCAACTTTACCGACCCCGCCGCGGTCGACACGACAGCCACGTTCGACCAAGCGGGCTCTTACGTCCTGCAACTCACCGCCGATGATGGTGAATCCATTGTCTCTGACCTCGCCCCGGTCATGGCCGTCGATGGATCCGCAGGTCAGCCCGGTTCGGTTCGGTTCGGGCTGGTAGGCGACCTTGGTGATGGCAACCCGAACGAAGCGGCCGTAGCTCAGTTGATCAGCGGACTCGGGCCTGAGTTCATTATCACGCTTGGAGACAACAGTTATGGGCCGGCGGGCCAGGACGCCAACGTTGGCAAGAACTACGCAGCCTATATGGGCAACTACGACGGGGCGTTCGGGCAAGGCTCGGCGCTCAACCGCTTCTTCCCGGCCCTTGGTAACCACGATATCGAAGACGGCGGTGGTCTGGCGGACTATCTCGATTACTACACGCTTCCAGGTGGCGGCATTGTCAGCTCGAACACCTCGGGCAATGAGCGCTACTACGACATCGTGCAAGGCCCGGTGCATATCTTCTTTTTGGACACCGACCCGTCGGAACCGGACGGCAACACAGCCTCATCGGTTCAGGCCGCCTGGCTGCAAGCCCAGCTGGCGGTTTCTACATCACCATGGAATATCGTGGTCGCCCATGATCCACCTTTTGCCAGCAATGGGTCGGTATCGGCGTCTCGCTGGCCGTTCCAGGAGTGGGGAGCCGACGTCGTGCTGTCGGGTGACGCCCACCTGTATGAGCGCCTCGAGGTCAACGGCTTCCCCTACATCATCGGTGGTCTCGGCGGCGACTCACGAAAAGCTATGCCGGTCCAGATTCCAGAGAGTCAGGTCATCTATAACGCTTCGTATGGTGGAATGATCGCCGAAGCCTGCACGAGTGGCGTGACATTCCAGTTCCACTCATTGGCTGACGGCATCATCGACACGTTCACGCTCGGTACGGCGTGCGGATCGCTTCCCGCCCCAACCGACCTTGGGGCCACCGCCACTGAAGGAACTATTGATCTGGTCTGGACCGATGCCAACGGCGGAACCGTCGGGCACGAAATCGAACGATCGGACGCCGGCGCCAGCGGGCCGTTCTCGCTTCTGGCAACCGTCCCAGCCGGATCAGTGACCTACCAGGACGGTGGATTGCCAGGCACGACCGAGTATTGCTACCGGGTGCGCGCTTCGGGCGCTAGCGAGGTGTCTGGCTA
This sequence comes from Acidimicrobiia bacterium, assembly GCA_016650365.1. NCBI lineage: Bacteria > Bacillati > Actinomycetota > Acidimicrobiia > Acidimicrobiia bacterium. The sequence continues at coordinate 32,304 of JAENVV010000077.1, read as the reverse complement.
CTCGAACGTATCGTGCGCGACGACCCCACAGCCCAACTCGGCGCCGGTTGCCAACGACGACACTGCCCAGACAACCCAGAACACCCTGGTGAACATTCCGGTACTTGCCAACGACTCAGACGTCGATGGCAACCTGAATCCGGCCTCGGTCACGATCACTGCCGGCCCGACCGGTGGGACCGCGGTTCCGCAACCAGATGGGACCGTCAACTACACCCCGACAAGCGGGTTCCTCGGTCAGGGCACATTCTCGTATCAGGTGTGCGATGTCGCATTGTTGTGCGCCACCGCCAATGTGACGGTGTCCGTGGGAGCGCTCAACGCTCCTCCAACCGCCGGGGACGTCGCGGCCAGCACTGATGAGGACGTCACCGGGTCGTGGACACCGAGCGTCTCGGATTCTGACTCGTCGAACCTGACGTGCTTGATCACGATTCAACCCACTGTAGGCACCGCTTCGGTGCCGTCGAATTGTTCAGCGGGTTCCTATGTACCGCCGGCCAACTTCAATGGGTTCACCTCGTTTACCTATCAGGTGAGTGACGGGGTCTCGACCGATACCGGACTCGTGTCCATGACCGTCCGATCCGTTGCGGACGCTCCCCAAGCCGTTGCCGATGGGGCGCTGGCTGCCGCCGGGGTGACCATCCAGGTCAATGTGACTGCCAACGACACGGACGTGGACCTCGACCTGAATCCGGCCTCCGTCACGATTGTCACCCCGCCGTCCAACGGATCAGCGTCGGTTACCGGGGCGGGCATAATCTCCTACACGTCAGCCGCGGGGTTCTCAGGATCGGTTCAAATCACCTATCGGGTGTGCGACCTATCTGCGTTATGTGACACCGCGATTCTGACCATCGATGTGACCAATGCTCCAACTGTGGTCGAGCGTCGGGTTATCAATGGCAATGATGACAACGAGGAGATTCCTGCCGGGGCAACCCGGATCGGGAGTTCCGATCTGGAATTTGTCCTTGACGGGACCACCGTTCAGACAGTCGGGATCCGGTTCCAGAATCTCACCGTGCCGCAAGGCATGACGATTTCGAGTGCCTACCTGAAGTTCCAGGTCGACGAGGCCTCATCAGAGCCAACCAACCTGATGATCAAGGCTCAAGCGACCGACAACGCCACAGCCTTCACGAGCGCGAGTTTCGACGTGAGCAGTCGACCGGTCCTGGCGCCGTCGGTGGCGTGGGTACCGCCGGCGTGGCCGACGGTCGGCGTCTCGGGACCGGACCAGACGTCAACCGATATCTCGGCGCTTGTGCAAGCGGTGGTCAACCGTCCCGGATGGGCGTCCGGCAACTCCATCGCGTTCACGATCACCGGCACCGGTAAGCGGGTAGCCGAGTCGTATAACGGATCGGTGTCAGCGGCACCACTGCTGCACGTCGAATACGTCTCGAGCGGCCCGGCGGGTAGCTCGCCGGTCGTGAACACCGACCTGGCGACCACCCTTGAGGATACCGTAGCGACGATAAGCGTTCTCGCGAATGATTCCGACCCCGACGGCGATCTTGTGGCCAGCTCGGTAACGATCGTGAGCAACGGTACCAAGGGCACCGCGGTCCCGAACGTGAACGGGACCGTCACGTACACTCCTAACCCGAACGCCAACGGCTCCGATTCCTTTACCTATCGAGTGTGCGACAGCGGCAACCGTTGTGGTCAGGCGCTGGTCTCTGTCACGATTACGTCGGTTGCGGACGCTCCCGTGGCGGCCAACGACAGCGCTTCGACGACGGGAACCACCTCGGTTGTGATCAACGTGACCGGTAATGACACTGATGTCGATGGCGATCTCAACGTGGGTTCAGTAACGATTGTCACTACTCCGCTCAAGGGAATCGCCACTCCCGGGTTCGGGACGGTGATGTACACACCGAATCCGAGCGTCAGCGGTTCGGATTCGTTTACCTACCGGGTGTGTGATTTCACGAACCCGACGCCGTTATGCGCGACGGCCGTGGTGAGCATCACCATTGCCACGGTCAACAACCCTCCGACGGCTGGCCCAGTCTCGATCTCGGGTGCCGAAGACAACGCCATTGGGTGGACGCCGGTGGTCTCTGACGATGCCGTGACATCGATCTCTTGCTCGATTTCAACGCCCGCGGCCAAAGGTACCGCCTCCGTCCCCAGCAACTGCGGGTCGGGCAACTACATTCCGAACCCCAACTCGAACGGTTCCGACTCGTTCGCCTACACCGTGTCAGACGGAGTTTCAATCGCTTCGGCTACCGTCAGCGTGATTGTCAATCCGGTCGCAGACGCCCCTGTTGCGGTCAATGACTCTGCGACTACCTTCAAGAACTCAGCCGTAACGATCGCCGTGACGGCCAATGATTCTGATCCTGAGGGTGATCTCGATCCCGGGTCGGTCTCTATTCCTCAAGCGCCCTTGCATGGGGCGGTGGTCGTCGTCGGAGGCGGGTCTGTGCGATATACGCCGGCGACCGGCTACGTTGGCGCCGACTCGTTTACCTACCGAGTATGTGATGCGACGACCCCGATCCCCTTGTGTTCGGTGGCGACGATTTCGGTGACCGTCACCGATACTTCGTTCACCATCGACGTACGCGTGTCGAGCTCCGACGACGACAATGAGGAGCGGCCCAACGGTACCTCGCGGATTGGCAGCAGCGATCTGGAAATGACCGATGATGGCGGTCCCCAGATAGTCGGCATTCGCTTCCAGAACCTTCAGATTCCGAGAAATTCGATCATCACGAAGGCGTACATCCAGTTTCAGGTCGATGAGGCTTCTGCCGGGCCGGCCAACCTGAGCCTACAGGTCCAGGACCATATGAACGGTTTGGCGTTTTCGAACACGAGATTTGATATGAGCAGCCGGACTTGGAGTACCCAGACTGTGTCATGGATCCCGGCGGACTGGAACTCGGTCGGAGCAGTCGGACCGGATCAACGTACTGCTGACATCAAGGATCTCGTCCAGCTTCTCGTCAACAATCCCGAGTGGGTGAACGGGAACGCCGGCGTCTTCCTGATTACCGGAACCGGCAAGCGGGTTGCCGAGTCCTCCGACGGTACGGCGAGCGGTGCTCCGCTCCTCCATGTGGAGTTCTCGGGACCGACTGCCAGCCTGGGCGACTCGGCGGGGTGGCTGCTGCTGGACTCGTCGATCACGCGAACATAAACAAGAGCCCCGCTAGCCATCCAGCTCTCGGGGCTCCTGCCCTTGGCTCGACTCTCGTGAGCCGTTCCAATCCTACGGTCTACGTCTCCCGGTCTTTCGGCCTTCGTGTTCTAACCGCACCTTTGAATATATCCGACATTTCGGTACCTGGCTACGGTCTTTAGTCCCTACCCAGCCGGAGGGCGTATCCGGGGGCGCTGAGTCACTAGGGTCGCGGTTCAAGCCACTTTGTGAAAGGTCGACATGCCCTCGCTACAACCATTTTGCACCATAACCGGCCAGCTCGAAATGAACGTCATCGGTCAGACACCCGGCGGTATGCGAATCGATTTTCCGTTTGCAGGTTCGGCGACCTCGTCGCACTGGGATGGCGAACGCCCGGTGGTAGGGACCGACTACGTCACGGTTCGAGGGGACGGCCACATGGACCTTGATATTCACGCCGTCATCGGCGAGGGCCGTCAGAAGGTGTCGTACTCTGCTACCGGAGTGTCGCTCGCAGGTGAGGAGCGAGGGGTTGCCTATCCCAGAGAGCTAATCACGTTTCAGACGGCGGATGACTCACTCGGATTCTTAAACACGGCGATCGCCGTGGGACTCGGCTCGGCCAATCAGAGCACACTTACGCTTGAGGTCTACCTCGTCGCGGACTGACTAGAGCGCGCTTGGCCAGGCGGTCAGCCGCTCGCGTCTGCTCAGGGCCGTGATAATGGCGGATGGTCCATGCTTGATCGCCGCGGCCTCCACCAGGGTGGCGAGCACGAGGTCGATGGCCGTTCCGGGCCACGTGGGCGGGTCGGTAGCGACGCTGATGGCCAGGTCCTCGCCGTGGACAACCAGCTCCACCAATCGGGTGACGAGGTACTCATCGAGATACATCACCTGGCCTCCGAACACCGTGACTCGTCGGTCGAACGGTTCGTCGTCAAGGCGGACCCGGAGCGTCTCGAGCGTGCGATCGAGTTCGGTGACCAAGGCGCCCTGACCACTGGCGGCAGCTTTCACGCCGCGGGCCCTGATGGCGGTGTGCAAGGCGTCGTCATCGGCATCGACGGAGGCAAAGTACTGGCCTGGTGTGATGGGCTCGTCGGTGGACGGAATCGACTCTTCAAGATACAGAAGGGGCGTGCCGAGTCCCCGTCCGAGGTGGCCGCTCAAGCCGGCCACATCATATCCTTGGAGAGCCGATGGGCTCGTCCAGGCTTCCGCAACGGCGTCACTGGCAATAAGGTCGATGACGGACTGAGCGGCTTCCAGAAAGGCAGTGCGAATCACCTCATCAGACTACGCCTATCTACACTACCCTTGTGCTGAAACCGGCCCTGTCTCATCAGTATCCCATCGCAATGGCTCACCGCGGCTCGACCGTTCTCTGGCCAGAGAACACGATGATGGCGTTCCAGGGGGCGGTTGACCTCGGATACAAATATCTTGAGACCGACGTCCACGCCTCGTCCGATGGCGTATTGATGTGTTTTCATGACCCAATTCTGGATCGAACCACCGACGCCACCGGTCCGGTTTCGGCGCGCTCGCTCGCCGAGCTGGCAGCGATCGATGCCGGCTACCGATTTGACCCAGTAAACCATTTCCCCGCCAGGGCGATGGGCGTCACGATTCCTTCATTCGAAGAACTGGCGATGACGTTCCCGGACGCGATACTCACCGTTGATTTGAAGGCGGCTGGAATCGAGCAACTGATGGTCGACACGATCCGGCGCTTGAAACTGTCCGATCGGGTCATCCTCGGCTCATTTCAGGAGAAGCGGGTGCGTACGCTCCGCAAACTGGCCGGGGAAGGCGTAGCCACCTCCGCCGGACCCCGCGAGACGGCCAAGATCGTTTTCGGGGCGATGGCCGGTCGGTCAATGCGGGTGACCGCCGATGTGCTTCAGGTCCCGGAGTTTCATCGGGGGATCAACGTGGTCAATGAACGGTTGATTGATGTTGTGCAAAGCCAGGGCAAACAGGTTCATGTGTGGACGGTAAACGAGGTCGATGAGATGACCCGGTTCCTGGATATGGGAGTCGACGGGCTTGTGACCGACCGCCCCGACCTACTCAAGAAACTCCTCGTGGAGCGCAACGGCGCATAGGGAGTCGAAAAGGCTGGTTGGTCAGCTTCGGTTCCGAGTCAGAAAAGCGAGGAAGACGTCGGACGCCTTTTACGGTGCTTCGGGTCCAATCGCCCATAGCTCCGAGCCGGAAGCGACGAATACCACCCCGTCGCCGATCGCCGGTTCGTAACGGATCAGGCTTTCCGTCTGGAAGGTCCACACTCCTTTGAGCGTGGTTGCATCTACTGCGTGCAATACCCCATTCTGGTCGCCAAAATACAGGAGCCCATCAGCGATTATTGAAGGAGTGCTGATGTTTGAAGGGGTTGTGTAGAAGAGACCTGCTGGCTCCCCACTCGGTATGTCGTATCCATAAAGGGTCACTCCGTCTGGCATGAACAAGTGATCCTCATAGGCCATGACGTCGAAGTCTGCCCTGACCTGAATGCGGCCGGCATTCCCTCGATCCGTCGGACAAGTGTGCTCGGGTATCTGATATACGCCTTGGTTCGAGTCGCCGAAGTAGACGGTCCCGTCGACAATCGATGCAGAGGTTGTGATGGTGGCCCCGGTATCGAATCTGCAGACGGCCTCGCCGGTTTCGGAACTGATGACATGCATGACTCCGTCGCTGTCGCCGGCGTAGATCAAACCGTTGGCGAGAGCTGGTGACGTCTCGAATGCTGCTACCGGGTCCTGGTCTTCGGCCGGGTATGTCCAAACCGGGGTACCGTCCGCCCCCTGGATGGCATGCACGCGGCCGTCGCCGCCCGTCACGATGACGAGGTTGTCGCTGAAAACTGGTCCGGTTCGCACGGGTGCGTCGATGCGGTAGGTCCAAAGGGGGTCCAATTCCCCCGGTGTGCCCGCGGCTCGTGCGTAGACCAAACCGTCGTCGCTCCCTACTACAAGCAGTGTGGTGCCCCCCTGCCCGATGGCACCTTCGGAATTCGCGATCTGACCCACCACCGGAGTCGAGAGAACGGCTCCACCGGTCTGCATGATCCAGAAGACGTCTTTCGTCGTTTGGTCGATCGCGTATACAGAAAAATCCTGGGATCCGAAGTACACCAGGTTGCCGTATGTAACAGGGGTTGACCGGATAGCGGCAACCGCGGTGTATTTCCAAAAGTATCCGCCGGGCATCTTCACGCCTGTAGCGTCGGTGACTCCAGTTCGGGCAAAGTCGCCAGCGGCAACCGAGGCTCCGGACAGTCGCTCGGCTGGAGCGGGTAGCTCAGTCTGCTCAACCGTGAGAGGAATGGTCGACGTTGAAGCGGTCACGATCACCGTCACGGGTGGAGCCACGGGCGTGTCGGGTTGAAGCGCTAGAGCCGTGACGACGGACACTCCGATTACTGCAGCAATTCCGGCGGCGATTCCCAGCCAGCGGCCGGCTTTGCGAGCGGAGGGTCGACGACGGACCAGGCCGCGTTGATGGCGTTGGGCCGGGGTCAAGAGATCGTCGGACCCGGCGAGTCCGATGGCGGTCAGGGTCTCGTTTAGTTCGTCGATGAGCGTGAGGTCGTTGGGGTCCGGCGCCGGTGGTTCAGCGCTGAGTGCCGCGGCTACGTGGGGAAGCAAGCCCCACTGTTCCCGTGAGTCATCGTCCAGCGCAACATGGATGGACCGGGCATCCCGGACGATGTCCGCCACTTGTGAATCAGCCCACAGAGACCCGGCATGGGCGGCCCGGATGGCGAGCGTGGGATTGCCAAGGCTCGAAGCGAGTCCGGCCGCCTGTTTGGCCAATTCTTGGTCCTTCTCGATCTCGGCCCGGTGAATCATCAGGTCACAGGCGATGTCGAACCATCGCGCGACGAGAAGCTCATCGGTCAGGTTCTCGGCGGCAGTCTGGTCCCAGGGCTCCCCCTCGGCCTGGCCGAGCACCATGTCCAATCCTCGGCATCGAAGCCTCCATCGCCAGCCGTCGGTCCCGGCGGGGCAGGTGGCATAGGCCGCGGCTAGTTCGGTTCTGGCTTCGGCGATTTCGCCGAGGCCGAGCAACGCCTTGGCAAGGTAGAAGTGTCCGATGTTGGTCCATTGGGGGACTTCGGCGGCGATGATGCCCGTAAGTGCCTTGGCAAGGTCGGTGGCGGATTGCCACTGCTCGAACCAGACTGCACCCTCGGTCAAAGCCAGTTGTTTCAGGAACAGCAATGCGCCTTCCGGCTCCACGATGCTGTCGAGCAAGGCGGCTGCCTCGCCGGCTTTGCCGGCGGCCATCAGGGCGCGAGCGTGATAGACGTTGAAGAATCTTGCCCCGATGGTGTTGCCATCCCGTTCGGATTGAAACGCCAGCGAAGCGAAGGCCGCTTCGGCCTGCCGGGCATAGCCGCGGTCGAGCAGGATGTAGGCCTCGTTCGTCGCCGACAGCTGGTCGTTCGCCGATCCCGTGTCGGCCAGGATGGCCCGGCCCTTTTCGAGAGCCCGGTCGGCTTCGGCAGGAAAGCCGATCCTCGAAAGCGTCAGGGCATGAACTGCCAGCAGCGAACCGTATAGGTTGGTTTCTCCTTGCCGCACGGCCTCGTATTGAGCAGCCACCAGCCAGCGCTCCGCTTCCTGGGGGTGCTGGTGGTCATCTTCGGTAGCGGCGCACAGGCGGAGGGCGTCGATGCGCTCCCGGCCCTCAAGAAGCAAGGCCGCGGTCGAGAACGATTGGCTGGCCCCTTCAGAATTTCCCATTGCCTTGCGGTGTTGGCCGACGACGACGTGAAGCTGACCGAGCAGGTCGTCGGCGATGTCGAGTCCGGCCGCTGCTGACAGGGCCGACGCGGCGAGGTCGTGCGCTCCAGTGGTCCCACTCTCCCCGGATAGGGCCGCGGTGGCGAGCAGGTCGAATCCGCCGGCGGCATCCCCTCCGGCAACCAGCAGGCGGCCGCCTAGTTCGGGTCGGTCAGTCGCTACTGCGGCGCCAATCTGTCGACTGATTTGGCTGCGTCGCGCATGGCTGACTTCCAGTTGAGTTGCTTGCTCCGTAGGGCCATAGCCGCGGCTGTCGTCGACAAGCCATCCGGCCGAGATGAGGGCATCCCCGGCCGCCAAGACCACGTCAACCGGAAGCCCGGTAGCGGCCATCAATTCAGCCGCGCTGAGCGGCGCATTGGCGATTCCGACTGCTTCAACAAGCGCCTGTTGGTCGCTGTTCAGCTCATGCGGTTGATCAGACACTCGACTCCCTTTCCCGTCGGATCACAGAGCGTAGTAGACCAGGCTTAACGAATGCTTTCAGGATGTGACAGGTTTATAGGAAGGCCGTTGTTCCTCGAACGCGGCGATGGCATCGCTGTACCCGAGCGTGATGCCGATGTCGTCGAGGCCATTGAGCAGTCGGTGCTTGATGAACGGATCGATGTCGAACGTCGCTTCAAAGCTTTCGGCGATAACGGTTTGTTTAGATAGGTCGATGCTGATTCTGGCGTCCGGTTCGTGTTCGGCCAACTCAATGAGATAGGCGCATTCCTTTTCGGTTAGGACAATGGGCAATAGGCCGATCTTTGTGCAATTGTTGAAGAAGATGTCCGCGAATGACGGGGCAATGACGGCTTCGAAACCCCAGTCTTGAATGCCCCACGGAGCGTGTTCGCGGGAGGAACCGGATCCGAAGTTGGGTCCGGTCACCAAGATCTTTGCCTCCTGATACTCAGGGCGGTTAAGGACGAACGTCGGGTCCATTTCCCCGTCGGCGGTTCTCCGCCAATCCCAGAAGAGGTACTCGCCATAGCCGGTGCGCTCGACCCGCTTGAGGAATTGTTTTGGCATGATCTGGTCCGTGTCAACATTGGCCCTGGCGAGCGGGGCCATGGTGCCGGTGATCTTTTCGACGGCGTTCATACCAAGCTCCTTACGTCGGTCAAGTGGCCAGTGACGGCCGCGGCTGCAGCCATGCCGGGAGACAGCAGGTGGGTGTGGCCGCCTTTGCCTTGTCGTCCTTCGAAGTTGCGGTTCGAGGTGGAGGCGCAGCGTTCACCGGGGGCCAGAATGTCGGGGTTCATGCCGAGGCACATGGAGCAGCCTGCGTCACGCCATTCGAAGCCTGCCTCTTTGAAGATTTGGTCGAGTCCCTCATCCTCGGCCTGAAGCTTCACGAGACCCGATCCGGGCACGACCATGGCTGAAACGTTCGGCGCCACGGTTTTGCCTTTCACGACGGCGGCCGCTTCGCGGAGGTCTTCGATGCGACCATTGGTGCATGATCCGAGGAACACCCGGTCGATCCGGATGTCGGTTAGGGCCATTCCCGGCGTGAGAGCCATATATTCGATCGCCCGCTCGGCGGAATCGCGCTCGGTTGGGTCATCGATGTACTCAGGGATCGGTACGTTACCGGTGACCGGGAGGGTTTGACCGGGATTGGTTCCCCACGACACGTAGGGGACCAGGTCGGCGGCGTCGATGTGAAGCTCCTTGTCATAGGTGGCGCCTTCATCGCTCTTCAGTGAAAGCCAGTACGTCACCGCTCGATCCCAGTTAGCCCCGGTTGGAGCCAGCGGGCGGCCCTTGAGATAGTCCACGGTCGTCTGATCGGGAGCGATCATGCCGGCGCGGGCGCCGCCTTCGATCGACATGTTGCAGACGGTCATTCGACCTTCCATCGATAGCGCTTCGATGGCTGAACCCTTGTATTCGATGACATGGCCGTTGGCGCCGTCGGTCCCGATCAGGGCGATGATGCCGAGGATGATGTCTTTGGCCGTAACTCCCGGGGCGAGGTCTCCGTCGATCGTTATGCCCATTGACTGTGGCTTGTTCTGAGGAAGAGTTTGAGTTGCGAGAACATGCTCGACCTCGGAGGTTCCGATCCCGAATGCGAGTGCCCCGAACGCCCCGTGAGTTGCGGTGTGAGAATCTCCGCAGACGATGGTCATGCCGGGTTGGGTGGCGCCTTGCTCCGGTGAGATGACATGGACGATTCCCTGGCGGGGGTCGTCGAGGCCGTACAGCATGATGTCGAATTGTTCGCAGTTGCTGATCAGCGTGTCGATCTGTTTTTTTGAGAGAGGATCCCGGATCCCGAATTCCCGGCCGGTGGTGGGAACACCGTGATCGATCGTCGACATCGTCAGGTCTGGCCGCCGGACGGTGCGCCCCGCCAGCCGTAACGAGTCGAACGCCTGGGGTGAGGTGACCTCATGGACCAGGTGAAGGTCGATATAGAGGAGGCTCGGCTCCCCGGCCCCGCTACGGACGACGTGATCGTCCCAGACTTTCTCAAAAAGGTTTCTCGGTTCGGTCATCGTTGCTCCATCGGGTCACTGCATCTGGCAGGTGCGAATCGTAGCCGTCGGTCTGTGTCGCAGCTACACGGGGTTCAACGTGTCGGGGGTCAAACGATCGTGGAATAGCCCCTCGGGAATGGGTTGGTCGGTGCGGAGTAGTGCCAGGTTCCACGATGGTGACGCCCCCAAGGCCCAGCGGAGGGTCCGCACCGCCTGCCGACCTCGAAACGTGTTGCCAGGCATCGAGTAGATCCCCAGGAGGTCTCGAAGGTTGGCAGGGACGGTCGCCACCGACGCATCCAGTAACGCCCAATACCCCGCTCGAATGGTGGGTTTCAGCTGATTCGGGTTGCGCAAAAACCGGACTGTTTCGCGCATGCCGGGAGAATCATCCAGATCCGGATGATTGGTGACCCAATCGTGAATGCCGTCAGCGGTGGCGGGCAACGGGTCGGCGCCAAGCAAGGCGCCCAGTCTGGTTTGTTCTGAAACATATTGGTCTGCTTCAGCCCTGGTGAGCGGAGCGGGCCCGTAGAACTGGTAGGCGACAAGAAACGAATCCACCAGCACGTTGTGAACCCAGGCGGCCATACCGGGATGGCCCGCCGAATAGGCCTGACCGCGATGGGAAGTGCCCCGAACTGGACGGTGGGCCTGTCGCACCGCGCCGATGGCCGTCTCCACTTCGGGCATCGCCCCGTAAGAGGTGGCCGTGACATACGACGAGGTTCGGGATAGGCGGCCCAGAGGATCCTCCCGGTAATTCGAATGGTCCGATACGCCTGCCACAACTTCCGGATGGGCGGCCTGGATAAGGAGGGCTCGAACGCCGCCAACAAAAGCGGCCGAGTCGCCAACCACCCGCCACGTCATCGAATCCGGTCCGAACAGGCCGGGGTCTCCGTGGTAGGTCAGTGTCCGACTGAGGGGGAACTCGGCATGATCGAACGGACTCACCGCTGCGTCGGTGATTCGTTGTCGGTATCCCTCTACGGTTTCTCTAAGTCCCATCCGAGAATTTTCTCACGCTTTGCGAAACACCCCAACCTGGCTCACCGTTGAGTGAGTGGCTCGCCCTGTTCGTCGAACTCAATGAGGTGACCGGATTTGGCCACTTTGGTCTTGAGATACGACAGGTTGTGCTCGGTCGATTCCATGACGTGGGCGATGCGTTCGTTGACCGTGATGCCGTGTTGTTCAAGGCCGGCAACCTTTTTGGGGTTGTTCGTCATCAGCTTGATCGATTTCACATTGAGCGAGTGCAACATGTGGGCGGCGACTCCGTAGTCCCTGGTGTCATCTGGAAACCCCAATGCCAGGTTGGCTTGCACCGTATCGAGTCCCTGATCCTGGAGCTGATATGCCTTGATCTTGTTCGTGAGACCGATCCCGCGGCCTTCTTGACGGAGGTACAACAGAATCCCCATGTCCATTTTGCCGATGGCGACCATGGCGGCCTCGAGCTGATCCCGGCAGTCGCAGCGAAGCGAACCGGCAACATCGCCGGTGAGACACTCAGAATGCAGCCGAACCGGGACATCCTCGGCGCCGCAGACGTCGCCCCGGATGAAAGCAGCATGTTCCTTGTCGTCGACGTTGGTGTGGAAGCCGGCGACCTGGAAGTCACCGAAACGAGAAGGAAGGCTGGCGATCCCTGCCAGGCTGACGCAGATGTCGGCCTGGTCGCCGCAATTGTGTTGGCGGTTCTGTTCCAGGAGTTCGATGATTTCATCGTCGGTTATGTGCACGTGAGGTCCTGGTTCGATAGTGGGTAACAAAGCTAACGCACCTGCCGCCATAACATTCCCGTGCGCGATAATGGCGTGATGCCCGTTCTTCTCGCAATCCTCCTCGCACTCGTGCCGGCCGGTGGGGTGTTCGGCGAAGCCTCGGCATCGGCGACGGTTCATGCCAAGGGGCAAATCTCTCTCAACTTGACGGTTGAAGCGCCCGCCGGGGCGGTGGTCGTGGCTCACGTCATCGACCCCGGCGACGACCAGATAACCGTATCGATGGGAGAGCAATCCAGCGGGGTCTTCACCGGGGTGGCGGTAGTCGAGAATGCCAACCTGGTCGTGGTCTTCGAGGCGCTGGCCCCCAATGGAATCAGCCGCTTGTCCGATCCCTCGACATTGCTCCAACTGGGAGTCGATCCGGCTGTGCTCGGATACGTCGATGTTGATCCGACCGCCGACGAACCCGAACCGCCTCTAGTGTCAGCCGCCGATGAGAGATTGCTGTGGGGAGCGGGCGGAGCAGCCGCGGCGGCTCTGGCGCTGGTGGCGTTTTGGGCAGCCGGACCGAAACCCAAACGCACTGACGCTGCCGATGAGGAGGAATAATGAAAATCGGGTTTATTGGCCTTGGAATCATGGGCTCTGGAATGGCACACAATCTTCTTCGTGATGGACACGAGCTGACCGTGTGGAATCGGACCGCCAGTCGTATGGGTCCGCTGGTCGATGGGGGAGCCACTCCGGCGGTTTCGGCCGCAGAAGTTGCCGAGTTCTGCGACGTCGTCATGATCTGTGTATCGGACACTCCCGACGTCGAACAGGTGGTCCTGGGTGACCACGGTGTCCTTGAAGGGATCCGGCCTGGCGCTCTGGTTATCGACCACTCGACGATTTCTCCGTCAGCGACCCTGGAACTTGCCGCGGCTGTCGAGGCCAAGGGGGCATCCTGGTTGGACGCACCCGTTTCGGGAGGGAGCGAAGGCGCCGCCAAGGGCACGTTGTCGATCATGATCGGTGGTGATGCAGCGCAGGTCGAGCGGGCCATGCCATATCTCAAATCCGTCGGCCAGACCATCACGCACGTCGGTGCCCAGGGTGCTGGCCAACTCGTGAAGGTGGTCAATCAGATCCTGGTGGTTGGAAATCAACTGGCGGTCAGCGAAGCCCTACTCGTTGCTGAGGCCGGGGATCTCGACCTTGAAAAGACGCTGGATGCGGTGAAGGGCGGTGCGGCCGGCTCTTGGATGCTGTCGAACCGTGGCCCTCAGATGATCGTACGTGACTGGCGGCCCGGGTTCACCATTGACCTTCAACAGAAGGACTTGCGGTTGGTTCTCGAAGCGGCAGACAACCTCGGCGTGCCGGTCCTTGGAACATCACTCATCTTCCAGTTGTACCGGTCATTGCAGACGAGGGGTCTCGGTTCCGAGGGGAATCATGCCTTGGTCAAAGCGCTTGAGGAGATGTGCGGCATTTACGTGGGGGAATCGCCGGATTGAGCGACGTCTGGCTTGTTCCCGACTCAGAGCTTCATCTGGTTTTGGCCTGGCTGATCGGACCGTGGTGGCACCAGGGGACGGGGATGTCCCGTCTCGTGGTACCTTCCACCAATTGACAGACGATTCCGCGCCATGTGATCAACGCCAACGCCCCCGACAGTTGTAGAAAGGATCGCCTGGAATACTCCTGTCCGGTGGTTGACATCTAAAGGTATGACGGTCCGATCAGCCATAGTGACATTGTGAAACTTTTCACAAGCTCTGTCCTTGGGCCAAAAGCCCTAACTTTGAATGGCTGGTCAAAATTGCCAGGTGTGCGTTAGACCAACCGCCCACGGCGTCTGACCAGGTACGTGACCAGCGCTACGCCCGCTGCCGATGCCAGGGCGATGCCGGAAATCGCCGGACCAGGTTTCGGCATCTCCGCCAACCGGGTTCTGAGGCTCACGCCGTTTTCAAATTCGCGGATGGACCAATCTCGCTCTTCGGCATATTCGCGCAGCTCTTTGTCGGGATTGACGACGACCGGATGACCGACTGCTTCGAGCATGGGAACGTCTGTGAACGAATCTGAGTAGGCAAATGAGTCGGCGAGGGAGACCCCTTCGCGCTGTGCGAACTCTTCCATTGCGCTCGCTTTGGAATCACCGTAGGCATAGAAGGTAACTTCGCCGGTGTAGATCCCGTCGACGATCTTGGATGTCGTCGCGATCACATCGATAACGCCGAGCAGGTGGGCGATCGGCCGGACGATCTCCACGGGACTTGATGAAACAATGATGACCCGTCGGCCAGCCGCCTTGTGCGAGTCGATGAGGTCGAGCGCCTCGGCGTAGACATGTGGGGCGACGACCCCATGGACGGTGTCATCGACGACGGTTTCGACTTCGGCGAGATCCCAGCCTTTGGTCAGGTTGGCCAGTTGTTCTTTGACCTTCTCAAGTTGGTCGTGATCGGCCCCAAAGGTCTTGTAGACCACCTGGGCTATCAACGCTCGAACGAGCACACGGCGGTTGACCATTCCGGCCTCGTAGAGGGGCCGCCCGGATGCCAAAGTCGACGATTTCGAGATGATGGTCTTATCAAGATCAAAAAACGCAGCGCCTGAAGCCATATCTGTCGATCTCCAGTGTATCGAGTGCCCGGTCATTGATAACCACCCACTGTTGTCGCACATTCCGGGCCCTTTGGCAAGGGGTTGTCGAGGGGCGGTCCGGTTCGTACCTTGCCCCCATGACTATCAACCTTTGGATTCCTACCGATATTGTCCTGGCGGCGATTGCTCCGTTGGGTTTGGCGGCCAACCGGGATACGGCGTTGGTGGTAGATGCCGACCCCGATGGTCCCAACTATCCGGGGTCCGGATCGCTGGCCGCTCTGGTTGCGAACGGTCCCCGAAGGGCGGATCTGAGCCCCGCCCGGGCGGGAATCGCCGTCCTGCGCAATGGCGGAGTGTCGCTGAATGACGCAGCCGAGGTACTGGCCGCGCTCGAAGCGGGCTGGCCGAACCTGGTGATCCGCCACAGCGGTCCGGCTGCACCATCTGGTGGATCGATCGCGGTGATTCCCGACCTGCCTGGGGCCCTTGCCCGTCGGGTGACCGGGCCGACTGTGGTTCAAAAAACGACGTTGGGTAGAGCGACGGTGATCGGTGATGTGCAGCTGCCGCGTCCTTCGGCGAGGCTCATTCGTACCCTGCTTGAGGGTCGTCTCCCAGGTCCGTCTCGCTGGGTGCGCGCCTGGAAGCCGGTTTGGGAAATGACATGACCGGTGCCGTGGATCGGATTGTGACCCGGCTGCTGGCCGAAGACATCCCGCTTGAGAAACAGGTTCTGCAGGCGGCTGCCCGGCGGGTGGCGGCCGAAGAAGCGCCACTCGAATCCGACGAGGTCGTGGTGGCGGCAGTCGATGCGATTCTCGGCTTAGGACCGCTCGAACGCCTACTCCGCGATCCGCTCGTCACCGACGTGCTCGTCAATGGGCCATCTCAGGTGTGGGTGGAACGAGCTGGATCAATGTCGCTGACCGCGGTCCACTTTCCGGACGATGCCGCGGTGGTGGCTTCCGTCGAGCGGGTCCTGGCGCCGCTCGGCCTCCGGATTGACCGCGCTTCCCCCACGGTTGATGCCCGGCTGTCTGACGGGTCCCGACTCCACGCGGTCATTCCTCCCGTGGCCGTCGACGGTCCGGTCGTGGCCGTAAGACGGTTCACCAAAGCAGTCCAGAGCCTGGCCGAGCTCGTGGCTTCAGGGTCGGCTCCGGTCGAGGTGGCTGATCTGTTGAGAGAGGCGGTTCTCGGTCGAAAGAATCTGGTCATCTCGGGCGGTACCGGGGCAGGCAAGACCACGTTGCTCAATGTCCTTTCCACAGAGATCCCCGCTTCGCAACGAATCGTGACTGTCGAGGACGCCGCGGAGCTTGAGCTGGCCGGGCATGTTGTACGGCTTGAGGCTCGCCCACCGAACGCCGAGGGAGCAGGTGAGATATCGCTCCAACAGCTGGTCCGCTCCGCCCTCCGGCTCCGGCCCGACCGCATCATTGTCGGTGAGGTCCGGGGTCCAGAAGCTCTCGACATGATCTGGGCCCTTAACACGGGTCACGATGGCTCGATGTCCACGGTCCATGCCAACTCACCTGCCGAAGCGCTCTGGCGCCTTGAAACCCTGGCCATGTCCGGCGAGCGACGGGTGGGCGAGGCGGCCGTACGGCGACAGATGATGTCGGCCATTGACGTGGTTGTCCAGGTCGCCCGCGTCGCAGGAGAGCGACGGGTGGTCGAAGTTTCAGACGTTGGTGATGATGGAGTGGAAACTCGATGGCTGTCGTCCTCGTACTAGTTGCGATCGCGGTTGGCGCCGAATGGCGTCCCCGGTCCCGGGACCGTTGGCGGACATCGACGACGCGGCTTACTGCGCTTCAGCGAACGAATGCCGAGGCGCGATTTCTGGCTGGCATGGCTTCGGAATTACGGGCCGGGGCGGCGTTGCGAGGGGCATTCGAAGCGGCTGCAGACCGCGCGCCTGAGCTGCAACTGGGGTCGCTGGTGCGGTTGTCGGCGGTGGGAGTCCCGATCTCCGATCTGGCAGATGGAGTGGCCGCCAAACTCGCTCAGAACGGGATGGCCACCGCGGCCGCCATCAGAGTGGCGGGTGAGACGGGGGGCGGGACTGCCTCGATGTTCGAGAGCCTGGCCCAGGTAGCCGCCGAGGATCGTGCCCTATACCGGGAGCTGCGGGCAGCCACCGCTCAGGCAAAAGTGTCCTCGCTCGTGGTGGGGGGTCTGCCGGTTCTGTTCCTCATGTGGCAAGCCGTTACCGGTCGGCTAGGAGAACTCGCCTCGACCGGACTGGGAGTCGGGATCCTCAGCCTGGGGTTGGCCCTACTAGGGGCCGGTGCGGTGACCGTCGGCGTGCTGCTCCGTGGGGCCGTGCGATGACCGCCGCACTTGTTCTGGCTGCCGTCCTCGGGTGGGAGCCGCTCCGGGTTCGCTTCGGAATCAGATATTCCGTGGGTGTCGGCGCGACTCTCGGTCTGTTGGCTGTGTCGCCCGTCGTCCTTGGTCTGGTCGCGCTAGGGGGATTCGGCGGAATCGTGGTGAACAGGGCGGTCCGAACCCGCCGGGATCGGCAGCGAGCAGAACACGACGTTGCTGTGTTCGCCCGTGGGCTGTACGTGGCAGTCAATGCCGGTCTGTCTCTGTCGTCGGCGTGTTCGGTGGCAAGCGTCGGGCTGTGCGATGCGGTCGCCACCGACGTCCGGTCGTTGCTGCGAGCCGCCCGACGCGACGGGATGGCTCTGGCCCTCTCGGAGGCGGAAGGTCCCTGTTGCCGCTTGTTCGCGGTCCTGGCCAGGTCGCACACCACTGGGGCCAGCATCGGCGATGCCATCGCCGGATTTGTCGAGGAGCAGCGCGAAGCTCGCCGCCTCAAGGTGACCGAGGCAGCCCGCCGATTGCCGGTGAAACTCACCGTGCCACTGGCGTTGCTCATCCTTCCTGGGTTTGTCGTGTTGACGGTCGGCCCGTCCGTCCTTGAATCGGGGCGGCGGTTGCTCGGACCGGTATTTCCGCTCCCATGAAGTCTTCCTCCCGGACCGGCCGGCCGCCGGCAGATGAAACAAAGGAGCAGCCATGCTGCAAGTAATTCGCTCACGGGTCTTCGCCGGAGATCGGGGCCAGGGAACGGTGGAGTACGTTCTCGTCATATTGGCCGCCGCTGCCATCGCGTTGGCTTTGATCGGATGGATGAGTTCGGATGGTCTCATTTCGAACCTGTTCTCCTCGGTCTTGAGCAAAGTTGTCGGGTTCGTCAAGGGATGAGTGAGCGCGGTTCGGCAGCCGTCGAGTTCGCACTCGTCATTCCGGCCATTGTGCTGGTGGTGCTCGCCGTGACCGAGGTGGTGGTCGTCGCCCGGACCCAACTCGAGCTTGCTCAAGCAGCTCGGGAGGGGGTTCGGGTGGCGGCTATCGCCGCCGACCCGGCTGAGGCGGTGTCCGCCACCCGAGGGGCCCTCGGTGAATTGGCATCCGACGCCTCGATCACCGTTGATCGGCCGTTCGTGGTGGGCGAATCGGCGACGGTCGTTATCCGTTTGCCGGTCCGGGTGTTCGGCCTACCGATCACATTGCAGGCCGATGCCGCCATGCGCGTCGAGTCGTGACTGAGGACCGGGGGAGCGTTACGGTCCTGATCCTCGCCCTTCTCGCAGCTCTGTTGCTCGCAGGAATGGGCATCGGGGTTCTTGCCGGGGGTCAGATGGCGGCAGTTCGTGCGCAGACCGCGGCTGATGCTGCTGCTCTGGCCGCCGCTCCTGAGACCTTCATGGGGGGTTCGCCGTTGACTCTGGCCAGGCAATATGCGTCGGTCAACGGTGCCGATCTGGTGACTTGCGTTTGCCCGGTTGACCGTACCTGGCAAGTCCGCCGAGTCACAGTTACGGTGCGAGTCCCGCTCGATGTTTGGCTGCTCGGAGCGGTCGCCATCTCTCGCTCGGCCACGGCTGAGTTCGAACCGGTGGCGCTCCTCCGCTGACGGACAGGGGTCTCAGCCGAGTTCGTCGGCCTCGTTCCAGTTTTCTCTGGCTTCGTTGAAGGCCGCCAGCGCAACGAGAATGGCCGCAGCCGGATCGGCCCACCACCAGCCGATATAGGCGTTGAGGGCCAGGCCGATCAGCGTGGCGGTCGATAGGACTCCATCGAGAAACGTCAGGGTTGCCTCGGAGCGCAGCGGTGCCGAGTCGAGACCGAACGCGGTCCGTCGCTTCAGCCATGCCAATCCGAACATCACGAACGCAGTTACAGCCAAATAGGCGATTCCCCACGGTGATTCTCCGGCCTGCCGCCCGCTGGTGAGGTCACTCACTGCGGCGACCATGAGGCCTACGGCGAGGAGCAAGAAGGCCATCGCCGTGAGCCGAAGCGCCCGGCGGGTGCGGCCCTTGTGATCCTGGGCGTGACCAGGTAGTAGATGCCACACGACCACCGAAGAGGCGAATACCTCCACAATCGACACGGTGCCAAAACCGATGAGGGCCAGCGAGCCAGCCATCGTCCCGAGGGTGATCGTTAGTACCGCTTCGCCGATGTTCCAGGCGATGGTCGAATACTCAAGTCGCAAAGCCCGCCGTTGAAGGGCGGCTCGGTGAGGGGTGATCTCGTTCACCCAGGGATCATGCCATTACCTGAAGGGTCTCCCAAGTCGGAAACGCTCGAATGAATCGGCAGATCGCCCGATCCGAAACGTTGAAGACACTTCCGCTGGGTCACTACGAGATGGCCAGGCCGCCCACCACTGCCGCGATCACGCTTGCTGAAGCCACGTACCAGGCGTATCGTCGCCTCCCATGCCCATCTGCGGCGTAGCGTTGGGTCCATGTTTGGTGTCTTGCCAGGTGTGGCTTTTGGCCGTGGTCCAGATCGGCGGACCGAATTGCCATCATCAACCTGTAATCCGTCTGCATGATGTCCCCTTCTCACATCCAGCATTTCTGGTTGTGATGGGAACGTACGAGGTACGGGTTGAAGGAGGCTTGAAACCTGCTTGCAGTGCGATCTACTGACGCAGGTGGAGTAACTTGGCGTCGTGGTACGCAAACTCGCCGCGCGACTCGCACTCGGATCCTTTGCACTGCTGGCCGGTCAGCTGGCCTATGTCGTGAAGCGCCCGCTGCCGTCGTTCGAAGGCTTCGATGCGTCGGCTTCGGTCGGCGATCCGAATCTGCCTGCGCTGAAGATCGCCACCCTCGGCGACTCGACGTTGACCGGACCCGGATTGGATGACAGCCAGGATATCTGGATCCGGCAGGCGGCCGGGATGCTGAGTGATCGATACCACATCGAGGTCCAATCCTTTGGCGTCGGCGGTAGCCAGGCCAAAGATGTGGCGCTTTCCCAGGCGCCGTTGGTCGGGAAGGTTGACATCGCCATTGTGGCGGTAGGCAGCAACGACGCCCTGCATGGCACGAGCGTTCGCCAGACCGAACGGTGGCTATCGCAAGCGGTCGAGCAACTGCTCGGCCATGCCGAAGTGGTGATTCTGGCGGGAGTCGGCGATCTTGCTGATATCCCCCGGCTTCCCTGGCCTCTGAACGCCATTGCCCGGTACCGGGGAACCCTCATGGATGATGTTCATCTTCGGGTAGCGGAAACCTCAGACCGGATCATCAAGGTTCCCATTCGTGAGGTGGCCGCCCCCCGCTTCAAGCAGACGTCAAACACGTTTTCTCCGGACTTGTTCCATGTCAACGCTGCCGGCCATCAGATCTGGGCCGAGACCCTGCTTCCACATCTCGAAGAAGCCATCAGCCGACTCTGAGCGAGTGTGCATCCAGGACTGATATCGAAAATCGTATGCACACTCGATGTCGACAAGGTGGTGCGGGCGCCGATTACCCGGACCCCAACGCCCGGTCGAGAAACTCGACGGCGCCTTTCTTGTCCAACGGTTCGTTGAAGTTTCCGCACTTCGGGGACACGACGCAGCTCGGACAGCCCGATTTGCACGGGCAATCGTTAATGGCATCCCGGGTGGCCTTCCAGTGGTCGGCGCCGATCTCGAAAGCGACCGGTGAGATTCCCGCCCCACCCGGATACGCCTCATAGATGAAGATGGCCGGGCCACCCAGGTCAGGGTGCCAGTTGGTGGACAGGCCCCCGATATCCCAGCGGTCGCAGACCGCGAACAGCGGCAGCATGGCTATCCCGGCGTGTTCGGCAGCATGGAGAGTCCCGAGCAGGCGATCGGTCGACATGTCGCCCACCAACGATTCCGGGATCTCCAACCATACGCCTTGCGTCTCGAAGACCGAGGCTGGTAAGTCCAGCCACTCATGCGAAATCGTTTCCCCACTGCCTAGCTTCTTCTTCTGATAGCCGACGACCTGGCTTTCGACCCGGATGGTTCCGAAGTGCTGAGTCAGCTGACCGAGTGGTCGCGACTCGAACGTCTGGAGCACCTCGAGGAGCTTCTCCGACTTGGCCTGGGTGTAGTAGTTGACGTCGCCCGACCTGACCCGGATCTCATGGCGGCGAAGGTCAAGGTCCTCGACCACGAACGTTTCGCCCTGGTGTAGGTAGACGGCGTCCGGGTGAGCGTCGGTAAAAGCCCTGGTCTCCTCCATCGTCCCCAGCAATCCCTCGTCGGACGTGATCGTGTAGGTCGGCCCTCCAGACGATCGGATCGAAATGCGAGGTGCGGGCGGCTGCTGGTGAGTCCACATGAGTCGGCCCCGTCTGAGTTCGAGATGTCCTTCCGCCGCCAAGGCGGTGGCGGCCTCTTCGGTGTCATCGCCAAGAAATTCCGAGTCTGCCGGTTCAAGGGGTAGCTCGTGAGCGGCGCAAGCAACATGCGCCTGCAGCACAAGAGGGTTGGAAGGATTGATGACTACCGATTCCGGTGTCCGGTCGAACAACTCCCGGGGATGGTTCATGAAGTATTGATCGAGGGCGTCCTCACCACCGACCAGCACGGCGACCGATGCCCGTTGCGTCCGGCCAGCCCGGCCCGCTTGCTGGCGAAACGACGAAATCGTCCCAGGGAACGTGTTGATAATGGCGGCATCGAGCGACCCGACGTCGATACCTAGCTCCAGTGCATTTGTTGCTGTGATGCCGAGCAGGTCACCAGAGAACAATGCTGCCTCCGTGTCTCGACGGGATTCGGCGGTGTACCCCGCCCGGTAGGGGGCGATGCGATCCCTACGAGCCGGATCGAGTCGGTCGCGACTCCAGACGTAGATTAGTTCGGTGGCTTTCCGAGATCGAGAGAACACGATGGTGTGGTGGTCGTGACGCACCAGATCCACAAAGAGATCCGACGCCTCCGCCATCGCCGACCGTCGGCGGCCCTGCTCCTCGTCTTCGATGGGCGGATTCCACAGGGCGATCAGCTTCTCACCCGACGGTGAATCGTCCTGATCGCGCAAGCCGACTTCCAGGCCGGAGAGTTTCGTGGCGAGATCGGCCGGGTTTCCGATCGTCGCCGAGGTGAAAATGAAGATTGGATTGGCTCCGTAGTGGGCGGCTAGGCGGCGAAGGCGCCGCAGGATGAGCGCAACGTGGGAGCCGAAGATCCCTCGAAACATGTGCATCTCGTCGATGACGACGTACTTGAGCCGCACGAAGAAGTCCGCCCACTTGGCATGGTTGGGCAGGATGCCGAGATGGAGCATGTCCGGGTTGGTGAGGATGACATTGGCGTTCTTGCGAACCCATTGGCGTTGGTCGATCTCGGTGTCCCCGTCGTAGGTGGCGGCTACGAGGGAGTCGATCCCGAGCTTGCCGAAAGATCGCAGCTGGTCCTGGGCTAGCGCTTTGGTTGGATACAGCAGGAGTGCGGTCGACTTCGGTTGGGCGAGAATCCTTTCAGCAATGGGAATCGTGTAGCAAAGTGTCTTGCCAGACGAGGTGCCCGCCACGACCACCGTGTTCTTGCCTTGTCGGATGTCGCCGATCGCTTTGGCCTGGTGACGATACAGGCGATCGATGCCGAGTTCCTCCAGACGATGGGCAAGGTCGGCGGGGAGGGGGGGATCGAGGTCGCCGAATATCGCTCCGTGTGCGGATAGCCGTTCCAGGTGAGCGAGTTCGCCATCGAGGTCGGGATCGTTCGCCCATCCGGTTACGAGTTCTTCCAATCCCATCCGGCCTATCCTGGCACGGTCCCGAACTTGGGCTGAGCTAAATCGTTTCCACTACGCCTCAGGAATGCGTTTCGATGTTGCGGACATCCGGGAACGCCTGGCGGCGCTGGAACTCATTTGGGCGCCGCCAGGACTCTGCTCAGCCGTTCTCGGCCAGGTATTCGTCTCTGGCAGCGTTCCAATCGGCGATAATTTCTTCTGCCGGCCGGACCACGTAATCGCCGCCTCCTCCGAAAACCGCCTCTTCCTCGGCTACGAGGTCGGGATGTCGCTCATTCACCCATCCACCGAAAGCTCGAACCGCAGCCCGCCATTCCTCGGCGAACGTGGAGGTTTCCTCTCCGACCGCCAGCAGGCGTCCCTCCGTGTCGAGAGTGAACTTTTGGTTCATCGTGATCGTTCCGTCGCCTGTCAACCTCGTCACGTCCAGCCACTCGGTCGTAAAGCTACAGCTGGCGATGACACTCGTGAGTTCGACGCATTCCAGATCGGTGATGGGACCTCTGAGGGCTTGGATCCAATCGAACCTCAATCTCATCAGCGCTGTGTCGCGGGGGAATTCGAAAGTTAAGCTTTGGTCCCGGCCTTCGGTTGCCATCAGCGACTCCAACTGCCCGTAGTTGCCGGTGTATCGAACGTTGAGATATGCCTCGGCCGCCTCGGCCGGGGTGCTGAACGGCGGTCCAGGGGTGGTCGCGACGGTCGTGGGCGCTTCGGGGATCGTGGTCACGGTGGTGGGCGGTGCCGGGCTGATAACTTCCGATGTCGGCCTGAGTGCAAGGGCGACTCCGAGCAAAACGACTACGAATACTGCGGCTGCAATGGCCAGTCCGCGGCGACGAGTGGGCGGTCCTTGCTTCTCTGGCCCTTGGGTGATTGTCTCCATGTGGAGGGTCCTTTCTTTCGTTGTGGCCAGGAAGGCGAGGCCGGCGGTTGTCATCTGGCGGTATCGGACCGGGTCGGGCACCGGGTTTGCCTCTTGCAGGATTTCGAAAACTGAGTCAGCGTTCATGACTGTTCTCCGACTTCAACTTGCGAGGTAGGAAAGGGGACACTGGCGAAGGAAGGCGACACGACTTTGGCTAGCCGTTTCTTGGCGCGGTGGAGACGTTGCTCGGCCGCGGCCGGCGAACATCCAATCACTTTCGCGATACCAGAAGCGGGCAGTCCTTCCCACGCGGCGAGCCGTAGGACTTGTTGGTCCATCGGGCGCAGTCTGGTGATCGCTTCCACGATCAGTCGATCTTGCTCGCGGCGTACGACGATATCTTCGGGACGCATTGGTCTCCGACGGGGACGGAGAAGAGCCGGTCGCGCAGACGGACTCTTCGCTTTTCACCGCGGTAACGGTTGGCAACGGACTTGTACGCCACGCTGTACAGCCAGGCGAGTGGTTCCTCCTGGTCGAACTGGTCGATCCGCCGCCAGAGCACCACAAAAACTTCGTTGGCTACCTCTTCGGCCTCAGCACGATTCAAGCGCCGACCGCAGTACGCCAGGACGTTGGCATAGTGGTGTTCATAAAACTCGGTGAACCGCTCGTCTGAGGGGGAGTCATCGTTCCTCCTGTTCAGCCGTTAACTGTCCGCCCCCCAGCAAATCCTGACAGTTTGTGAATCGCTCGACCTGGCCCGCCACTGCCACCTCGAGGCGAGGCTCTGACTGGAGCGCAGAGTCTATAGGTCGATCTTCAGTCGCGGCAGAGCGATTCGAACCGACGACCGAACTCTGGACTAGGCGAGGTCGACAACAGCGTCGGGGATGCCGGTTTCGATGTTGCGAACGGTGGGCACGAGCCAGGCCGTCAGCGCGGTGAGGCTGACGCCCACTCCGGCGAGGATGACCAGCAGAGCACTGCCTCGCCCGGTCCCAACCCCAACGATCTGCCCGACCGAATCGACGAGCGGACCACCTTCAAGGAGGAAGGGTTCGAACATGCCGTCAGCCAATGGCCCGGCCAGCAGCAAGCCCAATGGCGCCGCGATCGTCCCGATCATTCGCCTGGTTGAAAAGACCCGGCCCTGAATCTTGGCGTCGACCTTGCGTTGCCAAAGTGTCTGCGATATGCCGTTGACGAGGGGTGTGAAGAACATAAACACGAACATGGCGATACCCGTGAACCAGATCGACGGGCGTGCCCCGGTCAGGCTCAGCGCCAAGCCACCGAAGATCATGATTCCGATCATGGTTCTCAGCAAGTGTTCTGGCCCTCCCCACGCACTCATCACAACCGACCCGGCCACCAATGCCACCCCGGAGAACGTCATGATCAACCCGACTTGTGCTTCGTTGGCGAACCCGAGAAATACCGGCAACCAGAGCAAGTTGACGAAGGAGAGGAAGAAGTTGAGCAGGGCGGTCATCGTGAGTAAGCCGAGCAAGGCTCCACGCTCGCGCAGGTATGCCATCCCTTCGATGATTTCGGCCCTGAGGCGGGTTGGTTCCGTCTGGTCGGATGGCTTTAGTTGCGGGAACCGGACGAGCGCCAGGGCAGCAACCGCCACCAGGAACGTGATGACATCGATAAGCAGGACGGCTTCGATGCCCGCAAGCAGCAGGATGGCGCCGGCGAAGGCGGGTGCAAACAATGTTCCCAGGGCCGGTCCCATTTCGATCATGCCGTTGGCTCGGCCGAGGTTTTCTTTGGGGACCAGGGTGACGATCGAGGCTCGGTAGGCAGGTTCCTGAAAGGCCCCGGCGAAAGACAAGACCATGGCGACGACAACGATGGGTCCCAACGTGAGTTCAGATTGTCTGGCGACGACGAGGAGACTTACCGAACCGAGACCTGCGATGGAATCGGCCACGGCCATCACGGTCCGCCGGTCGAGGCGATCCACCCAGGCTCCGGCGATCGGGGCGATGAGTAGTCCGGGTACGCTGGCCGCCAGGAGAACCATCGACAGTTGGGTGGCTGATCCCGAGATCTGAAAAACGTAGATCGCCAGTGCGAAGCTGACCATGGCGGAGGCGACTTGCGAAACCACCTGACCTGCCCACACCGTTACGAAGGTCTTCATGTTCTCCAGACCAGGCTGTCGAGACCACTCCAGGGTGGTCGGTCGCCGGATGATCTGTCAACTGCCTTTTTTGTGGTTCGATCTGGCTTCCCTTATGGAATCGGTCTTCCTTTAGACGGTTTCTAGAACGGCGTCAGGGATCTCGGACTCGATGTTTCTGATGGCGGGTATCAACCAGGCCGCCGCCGCGGTCAGGGTCACGCCCAACCCGGCGAGGATGATCAGAAAGGCACTTCCGCGACCAACGCCGACCCCGATGATCTGACCAACGCTGCCGGCCAAGCCGCCTCCTTCGACGAGGAGTGGTTCGAAAACGCCGTCGGCGAGCGGTCCCGCCAGGAGAAAGGCGATCGGGGAGGCGATGGAAGCGATCATTCTCCTGGTCGAGAACACCCGACCTTGAATCTCGGCGTCGACCTTCCTTTGCCAGAGTGTCTGGGAGATACCGTTGATAATGGGAACAGTGAACATCATGGCGAACATGGCGCCACCGACTACCCAGAACGAGGGTCGGACTCCCGATGCGCTCAGCATGAGGCCGGTGGCAGCTATCAACCCAAGGAACGTGCGAACGAGACGGCGGGGTCCACCCCAGGCGCTCATGACCACCGATCCGGCGACCATGGCCACGCCCACGCTCGTCATGGCGTAGCCAACCTGGGCCTCGTTGCCGAAACCGAGAAAGATTGGCAGCCACAACACGTTGGCGAACACCAGAAAGAAGTTCAGAACCGCCGCAATCGAAAGTAGACCGAGCAGCCCGCCTCGTTGGCGTAGGTAGTTGAAGCCATCGGCAATTTGGGATCGCATCTTTTCCTGGCGGGCGTCGGCCATGGAAGCGAGCTGCGGGAATCGAACCACCGCGAGCATGCTGACGGCTACGAGGAATGTGATGACGTCGATCGCGAGAACGGCTTCGATTCCGAAGGTCAGGAGGATGACTCCGGCCACAGCCGGGGCGAGGAGAGTTCCGAGTGCCGGGCCCATTTCGATCATGCCGTTTGCTCTGCCGAGTTTCTCCTTGGGAACGAGAGTCACAATCGAGGCTCGATAGGCAGGCTCTTGAAACGCCCCGGACGCCGATCCGAACGCGGCAACAATAAGCATGGGCCAGAACGTCAGCTCGGACTGCCACGCAACGAGCAGCAGGGCTACTGATCCGAGTCCGGCGATTCCATCGGAAACCATCATGATGAGACGGCGGTCGATTCGGTCGACCCAAACTCCGGCGACTGGAGCCAGAATCACCGCGGGCACGCTGGCGGCCAGGAGAACCATGGCAAGCTGGGTAACCGACCCGGATATCTGGTACACAAAGATCGACAGTGCGAAGCCGGTCATCGAAGATCCGACCTGTGAGACCACCTGGCCGGACCAAACCGTTGTGAACGTTTTCATTCTTCAACCTCGCAGAGTGTCATTTTGATGTCACGATGATGTCACTTTGGCGTCACCGTGTCAAGTACCAACTGTCCAAGGGGATGTGGGCGGATAGAAGTGCGATAGGACCTCGTAAGTTGGCGTATTAGGATCCGAGACCCGCAAGAATGAGGGCCACGATGGTCAGTCCCTGGCACGCCATGAGCGTGCACGCCGTCCTCGGCGAACTGGATATCGAAATCGAGTCAGGCCTGACCGCACAGCAGGTTGTCGATTCGCGGGCTCGCTACGGGCTGAATGTTATTGAGACTCACACGGGCCGTGGTCCGATTCCGATCCTTGTTGATCAATTTCGCGACGTGCTGGTGTGGGTTCTTTTGGTGGCAGCGGCTATCTCGGGGTTCGTGGTTGATGAGTGGATTGATGCCAGCGTGATCATGGCGATCGTGGTCCTCAACGCCACGATCGGGTTCGTGCAGGAGTTACGGGCCGAATCTGCGCTCGATGCTCTGGCCTCGATGGCCGCTCCTGAAGCAATCGTGGTTCGAGATGGCAACCCGCGAGTTGTCCCGGCCAAGGAAGTCGTGGTTGGCGACATTGTCGAGGTGGAGACCGGGGCTGCTATTCCGGCCGATTGTCGGGTAGTCAAGGCCAGCCGACTGCGGGTGGATGAATCGGCCCTGACCGGGGAGTCACAGGCGGTCGCAAAACAGGAAGACCCGGTACTCGAGGCCAGCCCACTGGCTGACCGAACGTCGATGCTCTATGGAGCTACGACGGTGGCGGTTGGTCGGGCCACCGCGGTTGTCACGGCGGTCGGTCGGGCCACCGAACTCGGGAAGATTGCCGACATGCTCCAGGCCGATGAGCCTCCCACCCCGTTGGCGATTGAACTTGACGCGACGGGTCGCAAGATCGGCATTCTGACGATTCTCATCGCAGTTGGAGTCTTCGGACTCGGAATGCTTCGAGGCTACCCAGCCGAAATCATGTTCCTATCGGCTGTGGCTCTGGCAGTCGCCGCCATCCCCGAGGGTCTGACCGCTGTGGTGACGGTGATTCTGGCCCGCGGTGTCCAAGCCATGGCGGCTCGTAACGCGATCGTGCGACGGCTCAAGGCGGTCGAGTCGCTCGGTGCAACCACGGTTATCTTGACGGACAAGACAGGAACGCTCACCGAGAACCGAATGCGGGTGAAACGACTTTCGTTCGCTGACCTCGATACCGAGATCGGTTCTCTGCCAGGGGGCGACTCGCGGATTCAGCGATTCGGCCAGATCGCCGGCCTCTGCAACGACGCCCGACTCGGCGACGGTGGTTTCGTCGGAGATCCCACCGAGGTGGCCATCATTGAGGCCATTGACCCGGTCCTCACCGATGTTGGTCGATTGCGGGATCGATACGGCCGCATCGATGAGATCCCGTTCGACTCGGGTCGTAAGCGAATGACGACGATTCACCGCTTCGATGACGGATACCTCATGGCATTCAAGGGGGCCCCTGAGAAAGTGATCGAACGGTCGACGCGATACGAATCGGTTGATGGCGTTCGGGACCTGGATGACGGTCGTCGAGCAAGCGCCCTGGATGTCGCAGAGTCGATGGCCGCGCAGGGCCTTCGGACCTTGGCTTTTGGATATCGGGTTTTGGATGAACTCCCGTCGCAAGACTCCGAAGAAGACTTCATACTCGTGGCCGTGGTTGGAATCGCCGACGGGGTGCGGCCCGAGGCTTCTGCGGCGGTAGCCAAGGCGAGATCTGCCGGTGTCGAGGTGGTCATGGTGACCGGGGATCACGCTTCCACGGCCAGAGCTATCGCCGATGAACTGGATTTGATCGGCGATAGACAAGTTGTCGAGGCCGCCGAGATGCGTCAGATGACGTCGAGTGAGATCACGAACATCGGAGTCTTCGCCCGGGTTGAACCCGGTGACAAGGTGGCGATTGTCAAAGCCTGGAAGGAGACTGGCGCCGTCGTGGCGATGACGGGTGATGGGGTCAATGATGCTCCGGCACTCAGGTCGGCCGACGTTGGCGTCGCCATGGGTAGCGGCACCGACGTTGCCAGGGAGGCGTCCACCATCGTTCTGGCCGACGACAACTTCGCCACCATCGTGGCGGCGATCGAGCAGGGCCGGACGATCTACCGGAACATCCGTAAGGTCGTCTACTTCCTTCTATCGGCCAACATCTCGGAGGTGCTTGTCATGGTGGTCGGGTTCTTGCTGCTTGGCGGACTCGGCGAACCCCTGCTCGCCACTCAGCTGCTGTACGTCAACCTGATCACCGATGGCCTGCCGGCTATCGGACTTGGTATGGACCGGCCAGGCGATGACGTGATGGCGGGTCCTCCGGAACGGGGCGGGATCCTCACAAGAAGCGCCCAGATCACCATGTTCTGGCAAGCGTCGCTGCTCGCCCTTGGTGTACTCGGAGCCTATGGACTGGGACAGTGGGTTTTCGAGCTTGAATGGGGAGCGACCAGAACGATGGCGTTGACCACCCTTGTCTTCGCACAATTGGCCCATGTCTACAACATCCGGTCAGGCGAGTTGTCGGTCTGGACGTACCGAGCGCCTCACAACCGTATGTTGATGATCGGGGTGACCGGGTCGGTGTTGCTGCACGTCGGCGTGGTTATGAGTTCTGTTGGAAACACCATTTTCTCCACGGTTCCGCTGTCTTTGCTTCAGTGGCTGGCCTGTCTGGGCTTGGCGATGGTGAGTTTCGTCGCCGTAAACCTGCTGAAACGTCGAAAGGTCGGAGGCCCAATCGTGGTGTCGCCAAGTAATGTCGGACGGAATGTGGGTTAGCGGGCGGATTGGAGGGCGGTCCACACCCGGTTCGGAGTGAGCGGCATATCGATGTGGTCGACCCCCAGGTGGCGGATGGCATCCAGTACGGCATTGTGAACCGCCGGCGTCGAACCAATGGTGCCCGCTTCGCCGATGCCCTTGACCCCGAGCGGGTTGTGAGGCGTTGGCGTCTGGGGATTCGTAACGTCGATCGAAGGTACATCCGTTGCACTGGGGATGAGATACGACGTCAGATTGCCAGACAGCAAATATCCTTCGTCGTCGTACACCACCTGTTCGATGAGGGCTTGTCCAATACCTTGGGCAACTCCACCGTGTACCTGGCCCTGGATGAGAATTGGGTTCATGACTTTCCCTGCGTCGTCGAAGGTCACCATTTTCAAGATCTCGGTCTCACCGGTTTCGGTGTCGACCTCAACCACGCAGACGTGAGCGCCGAACGGGAAGGTGGCACCTTTGGTTTCGAAGCGAAAGTCGGCTTCGAGGCCTGCCGCGTCCGGATCCTCATCTACGACGATCGTGGCTACCTGGCCCCAGGTCATCTCGGCGCCGGGAACACCAGCCACACCGAGCGTTCCCCGGTCGGTGACGACGATGTCCGATGCGCTCGCTTCCAACTGGCGCGCGACGATCACCTTGGCTCGTTCGACAACAGCTTCGCCGGCGCCGAGCACGGCACTCCCACCCAGTTGTAGTGACCGCGATCCACCGGTCCCACCCCCACGAGGGACGAGTTTGGTGTCGCCCTGCACCAACCGGATATCGGTGTAAGGGATACCCATCAGGTCGCTCAAGATCTGGGCATAGGCAGTGGCGTGGCCCTGGCCATGTGAAGACGTCCCCGAGTACGCGGTGACCGTCCCGTCGGTGTGCACCTCGACCTTGCATTGTTCGCCGCCCAAGAAAGGGGCGGTGATCTCAACATAGATGCTCAGACCTATACCGATCTGCTTTCGGTCACCGTTGGTTCGGCGTTGTGCTTGTTGAGCCCGCCACCCCGGGTAGTCGGCTTTGGCCAGCGCCAGATCCATGGTGGCTTCGTAGTTGCCCGAGTCGTAGACGAACGGGTTCTGTCCGGCCGACGATGTGAATGGGAACGCCGAGTTGGGAATGAAATTGCGTCGTCGCACCTCGGCCGGGTCGATGGTGAGAGCACCAGCCACCAGGTCCATGGTCCGTTCGATCATGGCGGTTGCCTCAGGTCGACCGGCACCCCGGTAGGCGTGGGTGGGGGCGGTGTTGGTGGCGATCAGTCTGATGTCGGTTTCGATCTTCGGGATGTCGTAGACCCCGCTGGCCATCTTCACGGTCATCTGTGGTTCTTCGGCTCCCCAGGTCGGGTAGGCGCCGACGTCTTTGTAGACGGTCAGTCGGAGTCCGACGATTTTCCCATCGTTCGTGAATCCGATTTCGACATCCTGGTGCTGGCCACGCCCGTGATACATGGCGGCGAGGTTTTCGGTCCGGCGCTCCTGCCACTGGACCGGACGCTGCAGTTTCATGGCTAGGACAGCACACAACCGCTGTTCGGGATAGGTGACGAACTTGGCGCCGAAACCGCCGCCCATATCGGGGACGATGGCGTGGATCCGGGTCTTATCGAGTCCGGTTGCCCTGGCTAGGTCCCGCTTGCTGCCCTGGATGTGCTGACTGCCCATCCAGATCTTCAGTCCGTCGTCGTCCGGTATGGCGAGGGCATTGTTCGGCTCCAGGGGCACTGCGGCGATGCGTTGGTTATGGAACCGGTGCTTGATGATGTGGTCGGCGCCTTCGAACAAATGGGGTATGCGCTGACCCTGCATGTCGGCGACCTGGTTGGACCCGGCCTCTGGCCACACGAGCGGGGCGTCGTCGGCGATGGCGGCGGGGACCGTGCCCACCGACGGGAGGACGTCGTATTCGACCCAGATGGCCCCGGCTGCATCAAACGCCTGCTGGTCGGTTTCGGCCACCACGGCTACGACGACCTCGCCTACAAACCGGACGAACTCTTTGGCAAGGATCTTCCGCCCGCTGTTGTGTGGGAGGAAGTCGTAATCAGGTCCATCATCGGGAATTTCGAGGTCGGCCGAGGTGTAGATGCCGACGACCCCGGGCATCTCTGCAACACCTGATGTGTCGATCTCGACGATCCGGCCGTGCGGCACCTCCGAGCGGACCAATGCCAGGTGGAGGGCACCATCCATCTGCATGTTTGCAACGTACGTGCCCTGGCCTCTGATGAAGCGCGGGTCTTCGACCCGCTTGACCGCCGCCCCGATGATCGATCCTGCCAT
>JAENVV010000076.1 GCA_016650365.1 Acidimicrobiia bacterium | reverse complement strand
GAAGCGAACGCGTCGCCCAGCCAGAAGTTGTACCGGGCAGCTATTCCGTTGGCAACATCACTGAACGAAGCGGTTCCTTTGTCGGCCGCCACGACGAGATACGGATCGTCGTCGTCGTAGTGGCGAACCCGGTCAGGGTGCACGACGGCCCCGGCCACGATGTTGTCCGTAATGTCGAGCAGGCCCGCTACGAACTCCTCGTATTGAGCACGGACGGCTTCTCGATGCTCATCACGGTCTTCGGGGGGATACCTGAGTACGAATCCGCCCTTTGATCCGTCGGGGACGATGACGGCGTTCTTGGTGTTTTGAGCCTTCATCAGCCCGAGGACTTCGGTTCGATAGTCTTCCCGACGGTCTGAGGCACGCAGCCCCCCGCGCGAAACCATGCCTCCTCGCAGATGGACCCCTTCCATCTGGGGTCCCAGCACAAAGATCTCGACCATCGGCCGGGGGTGCGGCATGTCGGGGACGTCAGATGAACGAAACTTGAGGCTCAATACGGTCCGGTCGGTTTGATAGAAGTTGGTGCGCAGAGTTGCCTGTACAAGGCTCACCAGCGCCCTGATGATCCGGTCGTCGTCAATTGACGGAACTGCATCGAGTTTGGTGAGGATGCCGGCCGCTTTCGCATGGTCATCAGCCGGCTGACGATCTGGATCGAACTTGCTTTCGAAGAGTTCAATTATCTCGGAGGCGAGGCCGCCGTGGCGAAGCAAGGCCTCATTGATATACCCTTCCGTGAACACCGGCCGAACCCGGCGCCAGTAGGTTCGATAGGCGCGCAAGATTTCGACCTGATGGTGTGTGAAACCGTGCGTGACAATCAGGCCGTTCAGGGTGTCAGAGCCGGTGTTGCCTGACCACACGGCCTCCAGTGAAGCGGCTATGCGATCACCAACATGCTCTGCATCGAGCGTCTCATTGGCTTTGTTCAGTACTCCGAAATCGTGGAGAAACTGTCCACTTCCGACTCTCGTCGGGACTTCTTCGACGACCTGTAGGCCGAGATCTTCGAGGGCGGGCACGAGTTCTGTGAGCGTTTTCTTCTCACCGGCCCGGTACAGCGTGATGCGCGTCAGGCGTTCCCCAAACGTGTGACCTGGCTCATTGTGAACCCCGACGAGGAACTTGCGTTCTGAGGTCGCGAGGTCGTCGAGATGTTCGAGGTCGATCGCGGCGATGGCCAGCGGGGTGGAGCTCCGATAGTACTCGGGGAGCTGATCGCACCACTGAGTGCATATTCGGTCGGCATCGGATCCTCGGACGATTAGCTGGTCGTGCACCTGGTCTCGCCAGGAGCGCGCCATACGACGGACCTCGGCCTCCAGTTCGTTGAACGGGATTTCCGGAATGACTCCCTGCTCTATCCAGATGGTGAAGTGAATTTGAGCGGCGGCAGCCTCTTCCAGGTTGAGGTGATAGTCAACAGAGGTACCGTGGAAACGCTCGAGAAAATATCCCTGTAGCTGTCTGCGAAGGCGGGGATTGAAGCTTTCGTGAGGGAGTGAGAGCAGCACAAAAACCGAACGCTCAAGCTGATCGCGCCGCACATACAGGTGGATGCCTCCCGATTTGGCCATCTGTAGCAGCCCGACTACCTCACGCTTGAGGTCGGCGATTGGGCTTGCGAAAAGATCATGTTTCGAGAACCCGTCGAACATCTGGATGGCTGCTCTATGATCCCGAGATCCTTCGATGAGATCTTCTGCCTCGATGATTGCTTCAAGCTTGCGGCGGAGAATGGGGGTGTTCAGTGCTGATTCCGAGGCCGCTTTCGTGGTGAACAAACCGATCAATCGTGCTTCACCGGTCGTTTTGCCACAGGCATCGACCAACCGCAGGCCGATGTAGTCCATTTTTGTGTCGCGTTGGACGGTCGATCTGCGGTTGGTCTTCGTGATGGTTAGCAGTGGTCCATCAAGATATCGTGCTGCCAATTCGGGGCGGAGAGTCGATAACTGAACTGGTTTGTCGACCTTCGAATTGGAAGTATCGGCGAGGAGGCCGAGACCCGAGCCGGGCACGGTGTGTACCGCCGGCCCATCAACTTCCTTGGTGATGGCGTATTCACGATATCCGAGGAAGATGAAGTTGCCCCGTCGGAGCCAGTCGAGGAAGGCGGCTGTCTCGTTGACATCGTCCTCGGGGTAATTGGCCGCCGCCTGCTGGGTGAGTGAGATCATCCGGTCGATCCGGGTCAGCATCAGTGGGTGATCCAACGCCGCTTGTTGGGCATCGGCCACAACCCGTGCTACCGCGCTTTCCAAATCTGCTCGTTCGTGTTCGTCCAGCGGGCGGTGTAGTTCGAAATGCTGAACCGATTCACGATGGCTGGTGTGACGACCCGGAACGATGCTGATCAGGGCGTCGGCCTCGCGCACGGTCCCGATAACGGGATGCTCGGCTCTGACAACTTTCAGTTCCCGGCGACTCAGCTCTGCCGCCACGGTGTCGAACAGGAAGGGGCCATCGTTGACGCACAACTCAAGCACGGACCCGACCGAGTCGTAGCCGTGTTCCCCACGGTTCGCGTTGAACACCCGGATCTTCGTTGCAACAGACCGTGTCTCGATGAAGGTGAACAGGTCGATGACCCGGGCATAGGTCTCGTCGACACTCAGCGTGTCGTCTTCAGTTCGGCGCAGGAAGGCGTTGGCGAGTAGGGCCAAGGCCTCACCGCGGGGTCCGGACTCTGTTTTGGCGATCCGTTCGAGTACCCCGGCGAGTGTGTCCACGGGGACATGGTAACGAGTCGATACCTGGCTCGCGGGTCTTCTTGGACCGTGACGGGTAGGGTGTGCTGATGGTTTGGATTGCGGTGGTTTTTGGTCTCCTATCAGGGGTCTTTCATATTCTGTTCTGGCTGATGGAGGCCGTGTGGTGGCGCCGGCCCGAATGGTGGAGGCACTTCGGCGTCAAGACGCAAGAGCAAGCAGACTCGCTTGCCTTCAACATGCTGAACCAGGGGTATTACAACCTTTTTCTGGGCGTCGGAGCCGTGGTCGGGTCCGTGCTGTTGGCCGTCGAAGTACCCGGTCGAACCACATTGCTTGGGTACTGCTCTCTCTTCATGGTCGGAGCCGGCTTGGTGCTTGCAGTCAGTCGCCGTTCCATGATCCGGGCTGCCTTCATCCAGGCGGGACCACCACTCGTGACCCTGATCGCCTTGATCTGGGTCTGAACGGTGGCTCGTCTTGCCCGGTTTGGCGAGCAAGACGTCTCGGTCGGGTGATTAGTGGTCGGCCCCAGGACTGAGTTGCTGTTTCATCCAGTCCGCCGAATTATGGAAATTGGCGATGGCGCTACCCGGCG
>JAENVV010000075.1 GCA_016650365.1 Acidimicrobiia bacterium | reverse complement strand
GCCTCGCTTGCCCTCGCGACTGTCGGAGGTTTGGATGGCTCTTCGGGTGATTTGAACGCCTGCCCAGCGCAACGGTTCAGGTGGGAACGGGAAGGGCTTCTTGCGAACCATCTCGAGTTCGGTTCGCTCGGTGGTGGTCCCAAAAACGAGATCCAGGCCGACCCTGGCGCCGAATCTGCTGGCAGCCACCCCCAATCCGGTGTAGCCGGCGACCCAGGTGATCCGCCCTTCGTGGGTCGTCCCCCACGTCGCAGTGAATTGGGTGGTGGTTGCGATCGGCCCTCCCCAGCGATGGCTAAAACGGAGTCCTTCGAGTTGCGGGAATGTTTCGAAGAAGTGCTCGGCCAGTACACCGTGCGTCGACTCCTGTTGATCATGTCGCGGATCGAGTCCGTTGTTGAAGTGGTAGGTGGCGTCCCAGCCACCCCAGAGAATGCGGTCGTCTTCGGTGAGGCGGTAGTAATGGAACTGATTGGAGGCGTCGCCGATTCCGTCGCGCTCCTTCCACCCGATCGAGGATATTTGTTCCGAGGAGAGTGGTTCGGTCATGAGCACGTGGTCGTAGACGGGGATCACGTACCGCCGGGGACGCCGGACCGGACCCGGGTAGGCGTTCGTGGCCATAAGGACCCGTCCGGAACGGACGGCACCGTTCGGAGTGGCCACTTCCATGCCTGATCCTTCAGGCGAAATATCGACCGCAGGCGAATGTTCGAATATCGCCGCGCCGAGAGACTCGGCTGTGCGGCGTAATTCCCAACACAGCCTGGCCGGATCGACCAGTGCCATATCACTACGACGGAGGAGGCCGCCTAGATAGGTAGGTGAGTGCACTCTGGAACGCATTGCGTCACCGTCGAGCAGTTCGACGTCAAAGCCATACTGCGCATGTGTCGCAAGGCTCTCCCGTAATGATTCGAGGTGCCATGGTTCGGTGGCGACGTCGATTTCGGCGGCCCGGTGGTAGTCGGCGACGATCCCGTACCGATCAATCGCTACGTCGATGCCATCGAGGTTTTCGCGTCCCATCCGGACGAGGGTTTTGAGGTCGTCTGGCCAATGGGAGAGCCCGTTTTCGAGGCCGTGGGTGAGAGAACTGTCACAGAACCCTCCATTGCGCGAACTCGCTCCGAACCCACATCGCTCCGCTTCAAGCACGACCACGTTAAGTTCCGGCTGCTCTTCGAGGGCTTGAATGGCCGCCCAGAGACCGGTGAATCCGCCTCCGACCACCGTCAGGTCGGCAGTTGCCGGTCCCGATAACGCCGGTGCGGCGGTCGGAGCGTCGGGACGGTCCGACCAGAAGATGGCCGGCTTGGCCCCTTTGAGTGCCTGGCTTGCCCAGCCGGAGGCTTCCACTACGGTCGGCTCATGATTCGGCGGCGGTTCGTTCGACGGCTGCGAGGATCCTCTGGTAGCCGGTGCAGCGGCAAAGGTTGCCTGACAATCCGATGCGGATTTCCTCCCGGGTGGGCGACGGGTTGCGGGTGAGGAGAGCCTGGGCCGACATGATCATGCCAGGGGTACAGAACCCGCATTGCACACCGCCTTCTTCAAGAAGGTTCCGTTGTAACGGATGCAGGTTGTCGCCATCGAGGACCCCTTCGACGGTGGTGATCTCTCGCCCTTGAGCTTGAGCAGCTAGGTACGAGCATGAATTCACGGGTTGGCCGTCGATCAGCACCATGCAGGCACCGCATTCGCAATCATCGCAGCCTTCTTTGGTGCCGGTCAGCCCGACCTCGGTGCGTAAAACGCTCAGCAGATTCCGGTCCATGGCGGCATTGATCGGGTAGCGAACCCCGTTTACTTCCAATTCGTATGTTTCGTTCATCGAGCCGCTCCTATCCCCAGGCTTCGGTTGACCGGGACGCGGATCGGTTCCCCGCCGGCTCGGCGAGTAGCCGCGTCGAGCGCCCGGGCGGCCATCACACCAATTGTGTGTCGTCGATACCTGTCGGATCCTCGCAAGTCGCTGATCGGGACCGCCTGGTCCGAGGCCATCGCCCCGATCACCGTGGCTGCCTCGACCGGCGATAGTCCGGCCATTGCTTCGCTCGCTCCGGCGAGTTCCACGATGGTCGGAGCAACCGACGTCATGGCCACCCGGCCCGACACGATGGATCCATCCTCGGCCAACACAACGAAGGCTGCCGCACCTACGACGGCAATTTCCATGGCCCGGCGGTATTCGAGACGCACGTAGGCGCTGCCGGACTTCGCCGGCACCTCCGGAAGGATGATGTACACGCAGAGTTCGTCAGGGTTGGCGCTGGTCCGCCCAGGTCCGGTCCACAAGTCCGACAAGGCAACCCGTCTCGTGTTGCCGACGGAATGCAGTTCGACCACGGCCCCCAGTGTCAAGAGCGGAGCGCCCGTGTCCATGGCCGGCGATCCGTTCATCACGTTGCCACCGATGGTCCCGACGTTGCGCGTCGAAGGTGATCCGATCAGCGCTGCCGCGTCGGCCAATCCCGTATACCTTTGGACAATGAGCGGGTCGCTCATCAGGCGGCTGTGGGTCACGCCTGCCCCGATCCGAACCTGGCCGTCAACGGACTCGATCTCAGACAACCCAGCTACCCGGTCGATGGCTACCAGCGAGTCGGGGAGTGGCGCCTTTCCTTGTCGGGCGCCAACTACCAGATCGGTCCCCCCGGCAATCGGTCGGGCACCTGCGGCCAACGCGGTCAGGACCTCGTCGAGTGACGTGGCGATGGTCAGGCTCATGCGCCGTCCTCCTGAAGCGTTTCCCAGACTCGTTCGGCGGTCATCGGCAACAGCCGGACCGGTTTCCCGACCAGTTTGGCGATGGCGTTCGAAATGGCCGCCGCCGTGGCCACGTTGGGGGCTTCGGCAATCGGTTTCGATCCGTTCGGTCCCATGTCCGGCGTGTAGATCTCGGCGAAGTGGATGGTGATCGGTGGGGCATCGGCCATCGTCTGGAGCTTGTATTCGAGGAGCCCGGCGTTCTTCTGTTTGGCGTCGTCGCCGTAGACGGTTCGTTCCGTCAGCGCCTGACCGATGCCCATCAACACCCCGCCTTCGACCTGGCCTGAAGCGCCGATCTGGTTGATGATCACCCCTGAATCGTGGGCGGTGTTCACTTCAAGCACGCGTACCACGCCGGTATCGCGGTCGAGTCGCACCCGCACGGCATGACACGAAAACTGCGGTCCGGCCCAGCCGTTCATGCCCTGGTCGCCAACACACGACACGGTGTTGGGTGCTTCAGGCGTCTCGGGAGGACTTCCAGAACCACGCCCCAACAGCATTTCCCCATCGGCAGCGATCGCGGCTAGCTCGGTGATGGTGATTCCCGAGTCGGGAGATCCGACCACAAACGCTCGGCCTCCGTCGAGCACGATGTCATCCGGGGAAGCTTCGAGCTCTTCGGCGGCGATCTGCTTGAGTTGGACGGCGATCTGGCGGGCAGCTTCGACGGTTGCCCGTCCGTTGTTCAGCAGGGTCTGGGACCCGGTGGC
>JAENVV010000074.1 GCA_016650365.1 Acidimicrobiia bacterium | reverse complement strand
GTACAAAGCAGCCGCCAAGCGCCGCTGGGGCTACTTTGCCCTCCCGAGGCCTTCACCACGACTAAATGGTCGGCAAGCTCGATGCCACCGCCGACCACAAAGCCGGCGTCCTGAAGGTCGCCGCAGTGCATCAGGATCAGCCCTTCAGCAGGGCCGCGACAACGGCCGTCGACGAGGAGATCGCCGATCTGGCGGGATGGCTGGGGCTCGATGTCGCCAGGGATGGGCTAAGGCACGAAACAGTTGAGCCGTAGCCAACGGTCGGAGAAACACCCCTTCGCTATCAGCGGGGTTTTCCGGCCGCAAAAAGCTCTATCGCCTTGACGGTCCGGCGTTGGCGGGTCTCTTCGGTCTTGGCGCCACCGATATTGTCGCAGTGATATCGCTGCACACTGTTCGATAGACCGTCAAAGAATTCGCGAACCGATGGGTTGGCATCGAGCGCAGCTCGAAATTCCTCCGGCATCTGCACGGGACGCGGGCCTTCTGCCAGGGTGAGCGTCACCCGTATCGGGTCTCCGCCCTTGAGACCGGTTTCTTTGCGCACTGCAGCACTCACACTTATCAGATGTTTGCCACCCATCACGGCGACCGTGTTGCGGTATTCGTAGCCGTTGACATCGACCACAACTGCCGGGCGCTTTCCGCCGCCGAGCTGATCGATCACGTCGGGCGGGACCTCGATCCCGGTGTTGTTGCCGAACGCACTCAGGGTTGTATCGAACGAAACGGATCGGGCAGTCATGAGAGGGATCCTACGACACCAGAGCCCGGGGCCCGCGTCGGACTCGTGATTCTCGTTTCAACCCGGGCACCGGGGCGAGAAGCTCCACGTTCACCACCCTCCGGGTTTTCCGACGCTCGCCCACATGGTGCTGACCGACCCCGCCCGGCTTCCTCACCGCTCGATCACGCGAGGGTTGAGGCTTCTAGGATGCGTCCATGGACGATTCGCAAGCGAACCAAAGCCAGTCGGCGTCGGAACTCATCTCGGTGAGAATCTCAGTACTCGGGGACTGGCGCGGGGAAACCCTCAGCAGGATGCGCAAGCTGATCCACGAAGCACTCCCGGACGTGATCGAGGAGTGGAAATGGGCCAAAGCCTCCTCCCCCGGCACGCCGGTTTGGTCACACAACGGCATCATCTGCACTGGCGAGTCCTACAAGAATGTCGTGAAACTAACGTTCTTCAAAGGCGCGTCCTTGGAGGATCCCGCCGGTCTTTTCAACTCGAGTCTCGAAGGAAACACTCGCCGTGCCATCGACATCGCCGAAGGCGAAAACGTCGACGGCTCAGCCTTCAAAGCCCTCATTACCCAAGCTGCCGAACTCAACAGCTCTGGCAAATCGGCAAAGAAAGCCAAATCCTAGGGCCGATCGCTCAGATCATGCGAGATCGAACCTATCGAGGTGCATGACCTTGCTCCATGCGGCAACGAAATCGTCTACGAACTTCTGCTCGGCGTCGTCGCTGCCATAAACCTCGGCGACGGCCCATAACTCGGAATTGGAACCGAATACCAGATCGGTCCGGGTCCCCGTCCATCGCAATTCGCCGGTTTCCCGGCCCCGACCTTCGAACAGGTCCCCGGCGTCTGATGTCGCCTTCCACACGGTCCCCATGTCGAGCAGGTTCACGAAGAAGTCGTTGCTCAATACCCCTGGCCACTCGGTCAACACTCCGTGCTGCGATTGGTCTGCGTTGGTGCCGAGCACTCGCATTCCGCCCAACAAGACCGTCATCTCCGGAACAGACAGTGTCAACATAAACGCCTTGTCGATCAGCAAATGCTCGGCGGCGATACCGTGATCACCTTGCAAGTAGTTGCGGAACCCGTCGGCGGTCGGCTCAAGCACGGAGAACGACTCGACATCCGTTTGCTCCTGGGTGGCATCCGTCCGGCCAGCC
This sequence comes from Acidimicrobiia bacterium, assembly GCA_016650365.1. Lineage (NCBI taxonomy): Bacteria > Bacillati > Actinomycetota > Acidimicrobiia > Acidimicrobiia bacterium. Next base: position 5,707 of record JAENVV010000074.1, on the reverse strand, counting down.
GTGAACGGGACCACGACGTTTTGGCCAGCCGCGGCCGAGGCCGCTTCGATAGCTGCGCACCCACCCAGCACGATGAGGTCGGCCAACGACACCATTTTGGCGTCTTGAGAACCGTTGAAATCCTCTTGAATCCCTTCAAGGGTTCTGACGACATCCGCCACGCCCGATGTGACATTCACGTGCCATCCGGCCTGGGGGGCGAGACGGATGCGCGCCCCGTTGGCTCCCCCGCGCTTGTCGGTATCACGGTAGGTAGAGGCGGAAGCCCAGGCTGCTGAAACCAGCTGCGAAACCGACAGTTCCGAAGCGAGAATCCGGGCTTTCAGACCGGCAATGTCTGCATCATCGATCTGCTCGTAATCGGCAGCCGGAACCGGGTCCTGCCAAATGAATGCTTCATCGGAAACCCATGGACCCAGATATCGGGCTACCGGTCCCATGTCACGATGCAGCAGCTTGTACCAGGCTCGTACGAACGCATCGGCCAACTGATCCGGGTTCTCGTAGAAGCGTCGTGAGATCTCCTTGTACACCGGATCGGTGATCAGAGCGATATCAGAGGTTGCCATCATCGGAGCGTGACGCTTCGCCGGATCGTGAGCGTCAGGCACGATGTCCTGCGCCTCCGGGTTGGTCGGCGTCCATTGCTGAGCGCCGGCCGGGCTGGTGGTCAACTCCCATTCGTACTTGAACAGGTTTTCGAAGAAGTTGTTGTCCCAGCGAATCGGGTCGGTGGTCCAGGCACCTTCAAGGCCACTGCTGATCGTGTCGCTGCCTTTGCCAGAGCCGTAGCTGCTGATCCATCCGAGGCCCTGTTCGGTGATTCCCGCACCTTCAGGCTCACGGTCGACGAATTCGTCGGCGGGGGCCGCCCCATGAGTCTTACCGAAGGTGTGGCCGCCGGCAATGAGCGCCACGGTTTCTTCGTCGTTCATGGCCATGCGATCGAACGTGTCCCGAACGTCTTGGGCCGAAGCCATAGGATCGGGGTTCCCGTTCGGACCTTCAGGATTGACATAGATCAAGCCCATCTGCACGGCACCGAGCGGATTCATCAGCTCCCGATCCCCGCTGTAGCGGTTGTCACCCAACCATTCGGTTTCAGGACCCCAGTAGACGTCCTCTTCAGGCGCCCAGATATCGGCCCGGCCACCACCAAACCCCAACGTCTTGAGACCCATCGTCTCGATGGCGCGATTGCCCGCAAAGATGATCAAGTCGGCCCAGGAGATCTTCCTCCCATACTTCTGCTTGATCGGCCACAACAAACGGCGGGCCTTGTCCAGATTGACATTGTCCGGCCAGCTGTTGAGCGGGGCGAACCGCTGGGATCCGCTACCGCCACCGCCGCGTCCGTCGTGGGTTCGGTAGGTGCCCGCCGAGTGCCAACTCATGCGAACAAAGAAAGGCCCGTAGTGCCCGTAATCGGCTGGCCACCAATCATGGGATTGGGTCATGAGTGCATCGACATCTTTGGCAAGGGCGTCGAAGTCAAGCGTCTTGAATTCTTGTGCGTAGTCGAACTCTTCGCCCATCGGATCTGAGGAGGCAGCATTCTGACGCAGGACGCGCAGGTTCAACTGATTCGGCCACCAGTGCTGATTGGCCGTGGACCCGACGGCAGTGTGGGCTCCGTGCATGACGGGGCACTTGCTTGGGCTCTCTGACACGTTCTCTAACATGCTAGTTCTCCTGAGTATTGCTATTGGAAACGTACGCGTTCCGCGGTTGAGTCAGACATGGCGCGCCATCCGCTGCGTTTCCCTCGGACGACGTCGCGCTCTCGCTCTGATCTGCATCCTATCCGCCCAGTGAGATAAGCTCGTGTCGCTAGTTGCACTCAATCCTGGAATCGATGCAATGGTCAAAGAGAACCGAAGATCCCTCATCGGCGTTACGGCAAGCATCGTGATCGGCGCCTTGGTCGTGTTGGCCGGCAGCGCCGGCAGCCGAAATGTCGGCTCGATAGCCGTGTTTGCCGTATGCGGTCTTCTCGCCTATGCGATCAACTGGGCGGTGTTCGTGCCATCGAACCGGGCAAAGACCGAGCAATACTTCGATCTGACCGGCAGTGTCAGCTATCTCACCGTCACAGCAGTTGCTCTGGCGCTCAGCGGCGAACTCGACGCCCGGGCGATCATCGTTGGAATAATGGTATCCGTTTGGGCCATACGTCTTGGTTCGTTCCTGTTCCGCAGGGTACGACGGGACGGACGCGACGGCCGGTTCGATCGTATCAAGACCGACCCACTGCGGTTCTTCATGACCTGGAGCCTGCAGGGCCTCTGGGTACTGCTCACTTTGGCGGCAGCCCTGGCGATCATTACGGGCCACGAACGAAAGCCCATCGGTTGGGTTGCCCTGGTTGGCATCGCCGTGTGGGTTGCAGGGTTCGCGCTCGAGTCCGTTGCCGACTATCAGAAATCGGTCTTCAAACGGAATCCGGCCAACGCCGGCCGGTTCATTACGTCCGGGCTGTGGGCATGGTCACGTCATCCAAACTACTTCGGAGAGATCGTGCTCTGGGCCGGCATTGCCGTCATGGCGCTACCCGTCCTGTCGGGTTGGCGGTGGGCCACCTTGATCTCGCCGGTATTCGTCGTTCTGTTACTGACCCGGGTAAGCGGCATCCCGCTACTCGAGGACCGGGCCGAGAAGCGCTGGGGCGGCGAAGCGCCTTACCAGGAATACACGAGCCGGACCCCGGTCTTGATTCCTCGGGCACCGCGCTAGGCAGCCACACCACGAGCAAGTGCGGTGTTTAACCTCTCATCGCGCATCTTCCTGATGGACTTTCTCCCGGGCACCCCTCCCAGCCACTTACGTATCGAACCCGACCTGACCAACCCGGGCGGTACCTGCTGGCCAATTCCGTCGGTCTTGACAACATAAACTAATGGCCTTAGTTTATTCGCTAACTGTATTAGTATGAAGGGAAAAGACATGACAACCCAGCAGCTCGATCTGACCGGCGGAACGATCGCCTTCGACGACAGCGGCGGTAGCGGCCCGCTCGTGGTGATGCTTCCCGGCGCTGGTGACGTTCGCGACGAGTACCGATTCGTGGCGCCCGATCTCGTGGCCGGTGGCGCCCGCGTAGTGACCATGGACCTGCGGGGGCACGGCGACTCATCGGCGAACTGGCCGGGGTACGGGATGGCCGACACGGCGGCCGATCTGGTTGCGCTCATCAATCACCTCGGTGCGGGCCCGGCGACCGTAGTAGCAACGTCGTTCTCGCCGGCCGCGGCGCTGTGGGCAGCCGCCGACCGTCCCAACCTGGTGGGCCGGCTGGTACTCATCAGCGCGCACCTTGAGGCGGCACCAGCCTGGCAGAACATCCCTCTCGGCCTGATGCTGCGAGGACCATTCGCGGGAAAGCTGTGGGCCGGCCAGTTCCGAAAATGGCATCCAGCTGCGCCGCCCGCTGATCTCGATGAGCAGGCCACCGCCCTGGCCAAGATGATGGGAGACCCGCAACGGCGCAAGGCGGTACGGGAGACCTTGACCGCCCATCGGAACGGTCTGCCGGAGCGCATCGCCCGGGTAGACGTCCCAACGCTGGTAGTGATGGGTGGCGCCGACTCCCACTTCAAGGATCCGGCGGCAGTGGGCGCCTCGATCGCTACGGAAACTGGCGGCAAACTGCACGTGGTCCCCGATGCCGGCCACTACCCGCACGTCGAGTTTCCCGGCCAGGTGGTCGCTGCGATCGCCGACTTCCTCACCGACGCTCCCTCGTGACCAGGCGTAAAGGGCTCACTGCCCAATCAGTGGTCGAAGCCGCCAGCGCCATCGTGGATGCGGAAGGGACGTCGGCGCTCACGCTCAGTCGGGTGGCCCGGGAGTTGGGCGTCAAACCACCTTCGCTCTATAACCACGTCACCGGACTCGACACCCTCCTGCGCGAAGTCGCCTTGATGGCCACCGAGGACTTCGCCGACAGGCTCGGCGCAGCTGCCATGGGGCGCACGGGGCGCGACGCGTTGCGCGCCCTGGCGGCCGAGTTCCGTGCCTACGCCAAGGCCCACCCGGGACTGTACGAGCTGTCGGCCCAAGCGCGGCCCCACGACGTGGAGTACGCCAAGGCCTCGATGCGTCCCGTCGAACCGGTCATCGCAATCCTGCGCGGGTACGACCTTGACGAGAAGGAATCGATCCATGCCGTCCGGACACTCAGGGCAGCTCTGCACGGGTTCGTGTCGCTTGAAAGCATCGGCGGGTTCGGGCTCGACGTCGATGTGGAGGAGTCATTTGCGTGGCTCGTCGAGAGGCTCGTCGAGACGCTCGAATCGTCTACGGTTCAAGGTTGACTAGCCGCTAGGTTTGGGGGCGGAGGTAGCTGACTCCCGGGCCTACTGCATTCGTGACCGAGCCCTCCTGTCCCGCCGTCACGGAAACCGCGGATTTGTGTGCACATCCGGCGTCTAGTGACAGGCCCAGTCTCCCGCTCACCCATTGACCTGACCTATACGGTGCGACAGGTGGAACCTTCTTGCTCCCTACGTTCTGGAGGCCTGGGCTCCAATGCGTCCAACCGGGTATCCTCCCCCCGATCTCTCGTATTGCCGCCCGTCTCGTCGAACTAGGACTCGAACTGCCTTCAGCGCCCGAGTCGCTTGCCAACTATGTGCCGGCAGTCCGATCGGGCAACCTTGTTACTACAGCCGGTCAAGTCTCGATCTACGGGGACAGCGTGTGGAAAGGGAAGCTGGGAGACGATCTCAGCCTGGACGAAGCTGTCGCTGCCACACGAGCCAGCGCGATCACGCGATCAACTGCCTGGCTGCTCTGCTCACGGTCATCGACTCACTCGATCAGGTCACCCAGGTTGTCGCCGTTCACGGATTGGTGAATTCGACGCCGGAAAATGGGGAGCAAGCCACCGCTATGAATGGGGCGTCCGATCTCATGGTGGACGTTTTCGGTGAATCCGGACGCCACGCACGAACCGCCGTTGGTGTCGCGGTTCCCTACAACTTCGCGTCGTCGGTCTACATCGTTGCGGAAGTCTCCGACTGACCAGGCCGTCGAGCACAACTCACACCGGTGGCGCTTCAGGCCCCCAACGGCCGCCCAGGGCGGCCCGGCTATTTGTCGAGGAGGAGTAAGCCGCTTGTTACCAGAGCGCCGATTGCGAGGATCTTGTTGGCACCGTTGAAGGCGATGACGTCGAGAAGCACTAGGGCCCAGTAGACCAGAACGATGGCCAGGGCTTGTTGCCAGAACCGTGGTTTCCCCAGCATGGGCTTCATGAGAGTCCCCACTGGTGCATCAGCCGAGGACGCCAAAGATGCTGAGTCCTCCGAGGAGGAACCCGATAATGAGCAGGACTGCACCGAGAAGGATCCTGTTCCGGAACATGTACATGCCCCCGGCGATCAGGCAAACCACCCCGATGGCGACGCTGATCGTGACTGTGGCCGCTCCGAGGACCAAAAACATCACTGCCTCCCTCGGATAATGCGAGGTTGTTGTGATCTATCCACGGCGCCGCCTATAGCCGTAGCCGCCACCACCGAATACCAGGAATAGCACGACAATGAGGATGATCCATCCAGTGGTGCTCATCTTTCCTTCCTACCTTTCTGAGATCGACATATGTTTTGAGGGAATCGATTTGTTGTGACCTACCTACCGCGACGACTCCAGCCGAAGCCGCCGCCGAATACCAGGAATAGCACGACAATGAGGATGATCCATCCAG
>JAENVV010000073.1 GCA_016650365.1 Acidimicrobiia bacterium | reverse complement strand
TCGGCGTCGACCAGGTTGTCCGGAGAGGGCTCAACATTCGACCCGAGCAAGCGCGCATCTCGTTGGCTTGATGTGGAACCCACTTGAGGGTGATCGCTTTCTGCCGGTGCAATCGGCAGGGTGAACCGGAAGATGGTTTCGCCGTCTTCACGTGAGTGTGTGAGGTCGCCAGCCATGCGCCGGGCCAAATCCCGGGAGACGCTGAGACCGAGCCCGATCGAGACGGGCAATCCGGCTTTCGTGTGAGCAGAGAAATAGGGCTCGAAGATCTTTTCGGAGAGCTCGATGGGTACTCCGACTCCGTCGTCAATCACATGCACGGCGAACATTCCACCGATCGGCTCCACAACCACGCGGATACTGGACCCACCGTACGCCAGGGCGTTCACAACGAGGTTGCGGACGACCTGGCGGACCCTGCCAGGGTCGCCAACTGCCTTAGGAATGGAGTTGGCCTCAATCGGGACCCGATCGGTGCAGTTGAGAGACTCAAGGACATGGGCAATCTGGTCGGCCATATCAACCGGTACTTCGACCATCATGAGTGTGCCGTGTTCCGTCCGGGCCGTCACCAGGAGATCTTCGATGATGGCGGACAGTTCGGTTGCCTGCTCGGCGATCACTTCGACCATTTCCACGCGTTCATCCAGTGAGAGCCCCTCTGGCTGATCCCTCAGGATTTCGGCGAAACCCAAGATGCCCGTGAGCGGCGTGCGAAGCTCATGAGACATGGAGGCAACGAATTGGTCCTTGGCGGCAAGCACCTCAGCCATGACCGCCACCTGGCGAACCGCGGCCACTCGGCGTGAAGCGGCGTGAGCTGTGGCGCCGGCCATCATTGCCATGGCCAGGCCGATGAGGAAGATCCAGCTGGGCTTGAGACCGTCACTCAGCAGCGATGAGCCGACAGAGGGGGTCACATCGAATTGCCATACCCGGTCTGCCACGGTGATGATGTCACTATGAACCAGACCCTCAATTCGGCTGGGTGGCAGTTGGCCGTGGGCATCCAATGCCAAGTCAACGCGGTTCGCGTATGCGGTCACGTCGCGTACTGTCCAGTCCAGCTCCGATGCCAGGCCTCCGGGGACTCGGCCTTCGATGAGATCGGCCAGTACCACCGGGCTGACGACCAACGCTTCGACGATTCCAAGGTCATCCACCAACGGGCTGTAGAGGACAAACCCCTCCTGCCCGGTCGGCAACAACGACACCAGAGGAGTGGCGACAGGGCGCCCGGTACGAACGGCCTTCATCAGAAAGGCAATCCGGCCCGGAGGCGACCCCACATCCAGCCCCAGGGGCCGATCGAAAGAATCCGCCGGCTCAAAGAACTGAATCGGAAAATACCATTCCCGCGGCCCCACCGGGACCCGATGACCCCCAAGATCGATCTCGAACATCTCATAGTCTGGGACCGTCGCCGCCATTTGTTGTGCGAATGCGTCCAGGCCGTCCGCATCCACAACGGGAACAAACGCCAATCCGCCCATACCGGCTTCCAGCCCGAAATCGGAAACATACCGCCCATACTCGGCGGCATTGACATGATCGCTGGCTTGAAACAGTCCAACCAGGGCCGACAGCTCCACAACCACGTCCTCTACTCCCTCGGAGATCGCATGAGTCAGCGCTTCCGACTGTAGAGCCAACCGGGACTCGATCTGGCGCTCCGCAGCCCGGTGTACCGCGACAGACGCACCGAACGAGCTACCAGCAACCACGACAAAGGCCGCCAACGCTGGGAGCCATTCGCGCAGGCGCGACGTCTCCGACCGTTCCAGACTTCGCCGACCGCGTTTCACTGAGATTGTATCGGCCATCAACAGCCTCAGCCTGAGAGATCTCCGCCGACCGACCGCCCGAGACGAACGACTCCCATCAAAATGCACGTCGCTTCCTCGCCATACGACGAAAGGATCCGATCTGATCGGCCGGCTAGGCAAACCGGGCGGCGGAGAACGCCTCGACGTCAAGCCCTGCCCGGGTCAAATATCCCGGGGCGGCTCCGGTCCTGACCAACCCAGCCAATAGCTGGCCGGCGGCCGGGGCGGTTTGAATGCCAGTGCCACCTTGCCCAGCCAGCCAGAAGAAACCCTCCGCGGCAGGATCCTCGCCGATGACCATCCCTCCGTCGGGAGCGAATGTCCGGAGTCCGGCCCACTGCGACCGGACCGACCGGATTCCCAGGCTGGTGGCCGTGTTGATCCGATCGATGGCGAGTGCGACATCCAACTCCTGGGGTCGAGCATCACACGGCTCAGACGGGGTCTCATCGGCGAGCGAACACATGAGCTGGGACCCATCGGGCTTGAAGTAAAAGGAACTGGCCGAATCGTGAACCAGCGGCCACTTCTCGGAACCGTCCGGCGCCGCCACCATGAAGGCGGTCCGACGCTTCGGAATCAGCCCTACCTTCGCCAACCCTGCCATGGCGGCCACCTCGTCGGCCCATGCACCGGCCGCGTTCACCACAACATCTGCCTCGACGACGTCCTCGTCGATGGACAGTCGCCATCGGGCGCCCCGCTCGATCGCCGTCACTCGGGCTGCGGTCCGGATCGTGCCCCCGGCGGCACGCAACATGCGAACGTACGCCTGATGTAGCCCGGCCACGTCAAGGTCCATGGGGTCGGGTTCCCAGATGCCACCCTCAACTGTCTCGTTGACCACCGAGACGATTCGCCTGACGGCGGCTGGATCAATCAGCTGAGCCGATTCACTCAGGGGCATGGCAGTTTGACCGGGAAACACCAGTGTGAGAACGCCCCGGGGTGACAGGAGCGGATGATCGGAGTATTCGGGGTTCTCAAAGAAACCACCGCTGACATACGACAGCGGGTGGATCGACGCGTGGCCGTAGCCCGGGTAATAGAGAGCGGCCGAGCGACCGGTGGCGTGATAGGCAAGCGCCGACTCGGCTTCGACGAGGACGACGTCCATGTCTTGTGCCAGGTAGGCGGCCGCGCTCACGCCCGCGATGCCACCGCCGATCACCACCACATCTGCCATAGCGGCAGGCTAGCTAGCCGGGTTCCGAACGAGGCCGGAACGGTCGAGATACGCTCGAACCCTGAACAGGGCCTTCTCACTGGTGAGCGGGTTAGTCACGGATGGGTTGAGCCGTGACCGCCGCGAGCACGGTCCGAATGCCAGTCTCAACCGCATCGAGGACGGTCGCCGGATCGGACGCCACGTACTCGGCAACACCATCGAGCATACGCTTGACGAGCCGAGCGTCGAGTTCGACTCCTAGATCGGCACGGAATTCGCCGCCGTCCACTCCCGCCCTCAGAGTGTCCTCAATCAACAAGAGGACCGCACTGTCATGCTTTTGCAGCGCGAGTTGAGCCCGTGCCGAGAGGCCATGCTGCAAATCGACGACGGGAGGATGATGCACCGAGACGGCGGCAAAGTGACGAACGAGGTGCTCAAGTCGGGCCATCGGAGAATGGATCGTGGCGAGAACGCTACGCAGCATGCCAAAGCTCTCGACCTGATGCGACTCAATGGTCTCGGTGACGATGCTCTCGACATCAGGGAAGTGGTTATAGAGGGTCTGGCGAGCCACCTCCGCTTTATCGGCGACCGCAGTCATGGTCACTCCCCCAACGCCGTTCTCGGCGATGAGCTGAAGTGCGGACTCGACGATGCGCTGCCGGGTGCCGATAGACGACTCGGCGACTACTGCGATCCCGCTCATGCTGCTTTTCGATAGAGGCGGGATGACAGTGGGATAAACACAGCCAACATTCCGACCACCCAGGCCAGGGCATAGAGAACGTCGCGACCCGTATCAAGGCCAAGGGAAAGGTCCCGCACCGCGTTGGCCGCGACCGAGATCGGCTGATGAGTGGCAAAACCCTGCAACCAACCCGGCATGGACTCAGGCGGCGCAAAGGCACTACTGGCCAGCATCAGTGGAAACAGCCAGAACATCGACAACATGCCAACCATCTCCGGATTACGGACTTTGGCAGCGATCGCCGCACTCAGCCACGAGAACGCGAAACCAACGGCCAGGGCCAGAGCGATAGAAGCGACGGCTCCCCCAAAGGAACTGAAGCGAAAACCCATGGCGATGCCAACCAATGCGAGGAGGACCAGGCCGGCCAGGTTCCGGGCTGCGTCGGCAACGGTGCGCCCGGCAATGACCGCCCCCTGATTCATCGGAAGTGACCGAAACCTATCCGTTACCCCTTCCGAAAGATCAGCAGCAAGGCCGGTCCCCGTCTGCTGTGCACCCTGGAGCGCCGTGATCACCAGCACTCCGGGAACAACGAACTGGATGTAGTCGACTCCGGTGCCCGCCCCGATCGCCCCACCAAACACATAGTTGAACAGGACCAGGAAGAAGACGCCCATGATCACGGCAAACGCCAACATCTCCGGCCGGCGCGAGGTGCGGACCATGTCGCGCCACGTGACTGTGGCAGTGTCCAGAAGCGCTGCCCGAACCCTGTCAGAGATCGAGGCATCAGGGTCAAATCTGTACTTGGCGGGAGAGGCGGTGGTTGTCATGGTGCTCCAGGTGTCACTTGGC
>JAENVV010000072.1 GCA_016650365.1 Acidimicrobiia bacterium | reverse complement strand
GTGCCCTCATCGACGACATAGACGAGCGGGTTCGGATCCACCAGATCTTCGGCCATCAGGTCGTAGAAGCCATCCTCGTTCTGGCCCCCCTTGGCTCCTGGCAAGCTGCTGTTTCCGGCCGGGGGGATCTTCTTGCCGTGCGGGTTCGGACCCGGCAAACAGGCCGCCAGCGGGGGAGTGGTGTCAGCCCAGCGAACCGTGGCCGTGTCACACCCGGTTTGGCCGGTTGGAGTGGCGACGGTGAAGCAGGCCTGGATGGTGTCGGTGCCGCCCCCACCTGTGTTTGTGTACATCCACGACACATTGCCTGCCGAATCAGTCCTGCAGTCGACATTGACCGTGCAGGACCCGCTAACACCGGCGTTTGGGCCACTCGTGATAGTGAACGTCACGGTGCGGCCATCCACAGTATCGGCTTCACCGACGATGGTGGCGGTCACCGTATGGGTGGTGTCGACGCCCAGTTCCTTGGTGGCCTCAGGTGGGGTCAGGGTGATGGCGAACACGGACACGTTCGTGCACGCAGGCCCGCTGTTGCCGACGCCCCCGGCGTCGTGTCCGAACGCCGTTACACACAGGGAGTGCGCTCCCACGCCGAGATTGGTGGCCGGGGTCGAATAGTCGACCGAGATCGGGCCATCCTGGGGGAGAGTGGCCGAGATATGCGCCGCGGGGATGGAAGTGGCCGCTCCGCCGTCGATGGACAATTCGAGCGAGGCGAGGGTCGAGGCCAGGAAACCGGAGATAACCTGGGCGAGCTCGGCGGGGTTTGTGACCTCGGTGCAGGTGCCGCCCGTCCCGAGAGCGATGTCTTCGAGCGTTCCGCTCATTCCGTCGGTACAACTCGAGCCCAGGCCGATGGCGAAGGTGTGGGCGATCGCTCCGGTAGCGGCCAGGGCGCCCAAATCGGCATCGAAACTGGACCCGGCATTGCTTTCCCCGTCAGAGAGGAAAACCACGATGTTGGTTCCGTTGCTGCTGGCTTCGACAATCTGCCTGGCGGCCACGAGACCGGCGGCAAAATTTGTGCCCCCCCGATCGGCATTCTTGGCAGTGAACAAACGAGGGCCGGCCAGGCCGAAAAAGCTGCCCTCGGCAACGATCGACGTGATCACAGCCGCCACATGCCCGGGACCAGCGTCGGGAGTGGTGATCGGATCGTCGCTTGGCTCGGGACTCATGTCGGCCACCACGCTGCGAAGGCCGTAGGCGGCTACTCCCACCTCGTCGACGTATCCCGAATCGATAGCCGCCTGGTTGAGGGCCACTAAGCCGGCGATTTCACAGTCGAGGATCGAGTTGAGGAACAGGTCTCCGTTTTGGTCACCCCCGCACTCGCTTCCGGTTTCGACGTTCACACTGCCCGAGACATCCACTACGTACACAATGGTTACGTCACCGTCACCGAACCCGACCGAGGCGGTACCGACCACGTCGACATCGACCGTACCGGTCGGAGACGAAACGACATATTCGGTGCCGTCGAAAGGGGCGTCGACGGTCACGTCGATCGGGGTTCCGTTCGGAAGCGTGCTGGCCGATGACGACGCCAGCGCGGGCCCGGAAATCAGCAGAAGAACTAGGACGGTCGGAATGGTTAGACGCTTCACGCAAGGACCCCTCTCGCGCCTGCCACCCCACCATTAGTGAGGGTATATCACTTTAGGTGAAATCCGTCAAGGGAACTCATATCGGTCTGGGTCCCGGAAATGCCGGTGGAGCCCAGGTTTAGAGGGAAGAGTCGTCAGTGGATTGAGTGACCCGCCCGACAAGAAAGTACGTTTCCATTAGCCCCTTGCCCTTGATCTCCACGGGACCCCGATCCTCGAACGTGAACGAATCGACCAAGGCGTCCCGCACTGTGGAGGTCACCTGGATTCGTCCGGGGACCCCGTGTGATTCCATCCTTGATGCCGTGTTGACGGTGTCGCCCCACAGGTCGTAGGCGAACTTCGTTGAGCCGATCACACCGGCGATTACCGGACCCGTTTGCATGCCGATTCGCATTTGCGGAGCCCCGGGCTTTTCTGCGAACGCGTCGAGGACGTCAAGGGCGAACGCCGCCGTCGACTCGACGTGGTCGGTTTTGGCGGTCGTTAGACCACCTACCACCATGTATTCATCACCGATCGTCTTGATCTTTTCGAGGTCGTGGCGTTGGGCGAGGTCGTCGAGGGTGGTGAAGATGTCGTTGAGGAGTGCAACCACCTGGTCGGGGTCCATGCCGGCCGACAGCGGGGTGAACCCCACGAGGTCGGCGAACAGCACGGTGACGGCATCGACCCGGTCGGCAATGTTTGATTCCCCCGACTTCAACCGGTCCGCTATCGGACCGGGAAGGATGTTGAGGAGCAGCTGATCTGAGCGGTGACGTTCGGCTTTGAGTTCGGTGCGAGCCCGATCGCGTTGCCGGATGAAGTAGCGAAATTCGGCGAAGGT
>JAENVV010000071.1 GCA_016650365.1 Acidimicrobiia bacterium | reverse complement strand
TTGTCGATCGTGAAGTCGGCGGGCGCAGGCGAGCCCGGCGATTCCGCCTCCAACGATGACCGTTTCATGGGAAGTGACCAACGCGTCAGTCCGTCTCTCCACTCAGCCTTCAATAGCCACTTACCAACCCCTCGGCAGCGCCCACTGGTCGGACAACTCATGCCATTGGAAGGTGCATCCGGGAAATCGGATTGTACAGATCGCAGCTCTCGACGTTGCGCACGGACAACACCTAACAACGCCCAGCCGGTTCAGGACGGACGGCTCGAGCTGGAATGGGTATTGTCGTCCTCGCTCGGCACGTTGATGGTCATCGGCCGACCCCAACATTTCGGAGCGGGAGATCCTCAGACGACCAGAGGCTCCCCAGGTTCGATTTCCCACACACCCGTATTGAGATAGTCATTGATAGACACTGCAGCCCGTCGGCCGGCACCCATCGCCAGTATGACTGTCGCCCCCCCGGTCACGATGTCGCCGCCGGCGAACACGCCGTGCTTTGTGGTGCGCCCGGTCACTCCATCTGCGACGAGGGTGCCCCGTCTGGTCTGTTCAAGATCCGGGGTGGTTTTCTGCAACAGGGGGTTGGGACTGTTCCCGATCGCCACCACCACCATGTCGACGTCTTCGACCCATTCGCTTCCCGTGATCGGCACCGGACTCTGACGCCCGCTCTGGTCGGGTTCGCCCAGTTCCATCTCCTGCAGACGCATCGCGGTGAGAACGCCTTCCTCGTTTCCGAGGAACTCCACCGGGTTGGCAAGCATTCGGAACTCCACGCCTTCGTGTTTCGCATGCACGATTTCTTCCTTGCGGGCAGGCATTTCCGCCTCGGAACGGCGATACACGATCGACGCCTTGGCTGCCCCGAGCCGCACGGCGGTACGGACCGCATCCATCGCGGTGTTGCCTCCACCAAACACGGCAACCGTCTTGCCTGTCACGTCGTAGACCGGAGTTTCGGCATCCGGTTTGTAGGCCTTCATAAGGTTGACCCTGGTCAGGAATTCGTTAGCCGAGTAAACCCCGACCAGGTTCTCGCCCGGTATGCCCGGGAAACGAGGTAACCCGGCACCCACACCGACGAATATGGCATCGAAACCTTCCTCGCCAAGTAGGTCGTCGAGGGTATCGATCATGCCAATCACCGCGTTGGTGGTGAAGGTAACGCCCAACTTTTCGAGCTGGATGATCTCAGCCTGCACTATTTGTTTCGGGAGCCGGAATTCGGGAATACCGTAGCTCAGCACGCCCCCGAGGACGTGGAGTGCCTCGAAAACAGTCACGTCATGGCCGAGTCTCGCCAGGTCGGTCGCGCACGCCAAGCCAGCGGGACCGCTACCGACTATGGCGACCGACTTGCCGGTGGGAACGGGTGGAGCGTCAGCGGTTGCGATACCGTTGAGCCGCTCGTAATCGGCCACGAATCTTTCCAGCGCCCCGATGGCAATCGGTTTGTCCTTGCGCCCAAGGACACAGGCTCCCTCACATTGATCCTCTTGCGGGCACACCCGCCCACATACCGCAGGCAACGAGTTGTCCAGCTTGATGACCTTGGCGGCCCCATCGAAGTCACCTTCGGCAACGAGACCGATGAAATCTCTGATCTGCACGCCTACCGGACACCCCTCGATGCAGACCGGCCGACGGCACATGAGGCAACGTTGTGCCTCGGCCACGGCCAATTCGGCTGTGAACCCGAGGTTGACTTCCGTGAAGTTTCCCTTGCGTTCGACGGGTTCCTGCTCTGGCATCTTCTGACGAGCCATCGCCATGCGCTCTTTGAGGGTGAACTCGGTCATGCGGTGACCTCGGGCACAACCGGCAAAAGCTGCCGTCGGTCACATTCCTGGTCCATCTCATCGCGGCGCGTGTTCTCGAACCCTGCATAGGCGCGGTTCCGCATGGCAAGCAACTCGAAATCGACCTGGTGAGCGTCGAATTCTGGGCCGTCGACGCAGGCGAATTTGGTCTCTCCCCCGACCGCTACCCGACATCCACCGCACATCCCGGTTCCATCCACCATGATGGGGTTGAGACTCACCACGGTATCGATGCCATGAGGACGGGTCACTTCCGCCACCGCTTTCATCATCGGAATCGGACCGATAGCCAGCACGAAGTCGAGATGTCGTCCTTCTTCGATGAGGTCCGTGAGCTTGTCGGTGACGAAACCGTGATAGCCATACGAGCCGTCATCGGTGGTGGGATAGACTTCATCGCACACGGCTCGCATTTCTTCCTCGAGCAGGACATAGGAGCTATTGCGACCACCAATGATGGAAATAACCTGGTTGCCGGCTTCCTTGAGAGCCACCGCAGACGGATAAGCAATGGCGGTGCCGACACCGCCACCGATCGATACCACGGTTCCGAACCGCTCGATTCTTGAAGGCATCCCGAGTGGCCCGGCGACGTCGGGTATGGCGTCGCCCGCTTCGAGGCGATTGAGAGTCTTGGTTGCCTTTCCGACTCCCTGCACGATCAAGGCAATCCACCCCTCTTCGGTGCTGGAATCGGCGATGGTCAACGGGATTCGTTCGCCATCGGACGTGGCGCGAATAATGACGAATTGACCAGCCTTGCGGCGACGGGCGATCTTAGGGGCTTCGATCCGGACATACCGGACCCCCGGCGCCAGATCTCTCGCCTCCAGGACATTGAACATGTTTACCCCTCATCGAGAGTTCTTCCTCGACCAGTGTGTACCTACCTGAAGTCCTATGCTCAGGGAACAACTGCCCCACCTATAGATCTGAAAGCACTTTCTACGGCTCCCGATGGGCCCGGACATTCAAATCGACGGTATTTGAGGGTTCAATGGTGGAATCTGCCCACCGGGCCGGGCGATCGGGCCTAATCCTCCTACCGTTCCAGAACACTGGCCACTCGCCGTTACCCCGTCAGCCGGCGAAGCATCCGTAGACGTGCGACGGTGTCAGTGTTGTCGCCATGGTTGGTCCTCTCACCTGGAGTCGAATTCCAGATCACCGGTGTCAGCGAGGCCGACACACTTCCATGGAAAGCGCAGGTGCTTTTCTTTGACGGCGATAGAGTCCGCCCAACTCGCCAAATGGGAGGCGATAGGCAACGACCTCACCACTGCACTCACCAAGGACGACATTCTCCGGGACATCACCGCCACACCTGGCGGCGTCGACCCGTATGCAAAGGCGGCGTTTACAAAGAGATGGGAATCGACATCACCTACCACCAAAACAGGCGAATCCTCGTAGCGGCCCGGCCGCAGTTGATTGGCGATGGTGTCGGAGAGACGAATGTACCCCAATCCTCGGCCGGTGGAACATGTCTGGTCGCCGGGGAGTGCAGAGGACACCGTCCAACACCCAAGTGACCTCGAACTCCGTCGTTGCAATGATCAGACGAGCCGACTCCACCAACGAGGACGGCGTCGCGTCGGAGACGCAACGAGCGAGTACACCGGAACCGGAACGGAGAACCCCTTGAGGGTACGGGTCCCTTCGGCCGAAAACGTGAAGTCGTCACGGGAGCCGAGCTGTTCCACGACGTCCGACACCAAAATGGATCCGGGTTGGGCCATATCGCAGATCCGGCTGGCGAGGTTGACAGCTTTGCCATAGATGTCCTCGTTGTGGTCAACCGGCTCACCGGCCGCCAGACCAACCCTAATAAGCAGCTGGTGAGTTCGGTCCTCGTGGCTGCGTTCTACAAATCCCGCCTGCATGGCCAGGGAGCACTCAAGAGCATCGGCGACTGTATCAAAGCTTGCCATGAAACCGTCCCCGGTATGTTTGACCTCCCGGCCGTCCCAGGCCACGATTGCTCGACGGACGATCACGTCATGCTCGCCGAGCAAGGTCATGAATGCGGCGTCTCCGACTGCGTCGAGCAGGGCGGTTGATCCGGCGAGGTCGGTGAACATGATTGTCCGGAACGGCGACGTCACCTGTGAGGCGTCGACCGGATCCTTGATTTGGCCGAGGAAACGTAAGACATTGTCTTCCGCGACGCTGATGATCTCGTTGGGGACGAGGCCGTGCGAGGCCTGATGAACTGCCATGAGCCGATCAGCGTCGGGCGCCTTGGCGAGGCAAAAAACCCCGCCGCTTTCCGAGTCGAACCAGTATGACAAGAACTCGACGCCGTACTCCCCCGACTTGCTCAGGTCGGCCATGTGGGCGTCGGCGACATCCTGGGCGGTGGCGTTTCCGACTTCGTGGCGGTCCATGAACAGGGGCATGCTTACTCCTCGCCGCGATCTTACCTGGTCGTTTGGGTAACCCGAACGCACCCTCACAAAACGTTCGATGGGACCGAGCCGCTCGCCCCCGGCACCACGGGTATCGTTGTCCAAGAGTCGCAAGGACTGTAGCACCGCGGGAGGACTGATCGTGACCGAAAAAGCCGAGATTGTCGTGTTGGGGTTAGGAACGGGCGGAGAGGACCTTGCCTCACATCTTGTCGATGAAGGCGTGGATGTGGTCGGAGTCGAGCCGAACCTCGTCGGTGGGGAATGCGCCTACTGGGCCTGTATACCGTCGAAGATGATGATCAGGGCCGGCAATCTGTTGGCGGAAGCTCGGCGTGTCAACGGTATGGCTGGCCAGGTGGATCTGAAACCCGACTGGTCGCCGGTGGCCGAACGCATCAGGGTCGAGGCGACCGGTGACTGGGATGACAGCGTCGCCGTAGCCCGCTTCGAAAGCCGTGGCGGCCGCTTCATTCGCGGATACGCCAAACTGACCGGCCCACGCACCGTCGTAGTCAACGATCGAGAGATCGAAGCGACCAGGGGCATCGTTCTCGCCACCGGTTCCCATCCGTTCATACCCCCGATCCCCGGGCTGGCCGACGTCAGTTTTTGGACCACCCACGATGCCATCGCTGCTGACCCACTGCCGGCCTCGCTGATCATCCTCGGCGGCGGGGCGGTCGGTTGCGAACTCGGCCAGGTGTTTGCGAGGTTCGGTGTGGAAGTCACCATCATTGAGGGCCGCGACCGGCTCTTAGCCCTTGAGGAGCCCGAAACCTCGGCGATCCTGCAATCCGTCTTCGATCGAGAAGGCATCGCCATGCTGACGAACCACCGGGCCGAACAGGTCAAACAAACAGGCGACCACATCGTCGTGACCCTCGACGATGGCTCCGAGGTGTCGGCTGAACGCCTCCTGGTGGCGACCGGACGCGCCGTTGATTTCGCGACGCTGGGACTCGACGCGGCCGGTCTAGAGCCGGTCAACCGCCATGTGCAGGTCGACGACCTCATGCGAGCGGGCGACGGGATCTGGGCCCTCGGCGACATCACCGGCCAACCAATGCTGACCAGCGTGGCTGTCTACCACAGCTCGATCATTGGTTCAGACATCCTCGGTTTGAACCCGGTACCCGCCGATTATCGAACCATGCCGAGACTGACGTTCACCGACCCGGAAATCGGAACGGCTGGCCTGACCGAAGCGTCCGCCCGAGACGCAGGCATCGACGTGGCGACGATCGTCAAACAGGTCCCCGCCACGTTTCGCGGTTGGATACACGGCCCCGGCAACGACGGAGTCATCAAACTGGTGGCCGAACGCTCTAGTGGCGTGCTGATAGGCGCCACGACGATGGGCCCGCGCGGGGGCGACCTGCTCGGAATGCTCGGGTTGGCGATTCACGCCCGCCTCCCGATCGATACCCTTACGACGATGATGTACGGATATCCGTCGTTCTATGGGGGCATCGGAGAAGCAGTCGGTGCCTATGGTCGCGGCATCGGCAAGGTCATCGACCCTGACTTCCTGCCGGGACTCTCGTGAACAAGTGAGCGACACAGTGCAAATGTGTGATAGGACGAGTTCCACTGCCCCGTCCAGGGGGCCGGATCACCCGTCGGGTCCCGGCCGGCGTACAGATAGCGATAGTGTCGGAGGAGCGACTCAAACCCTGACCCCACGCGGCATCCCAGCAGGTGAATTCCCACTGGCTGCCTGACCTTTGCGTCCGTCTCTGGAACGGCGACCCAAAAGGCGACGCGGTGCCAACGTCGCTTTTCGTAACGTGAGTTCGAGATGGCCTAGCTGGGCAGGTTGGTCGTGGGGATCTCGCCTTCATCTCTGGACGGCCTCCCCGAAGCCGCAGGCGGGATACCGAGGGCAACGCCACTGGCGGAGGCCCGACCGACGACGACCGGCAGGAACGGGTCACGTCGGGAGGAAACTCAAACTCGCTCAACCAACCGTCGCCGACCACCGCTCCTGCGTAGCCGAAATCGGCCGGCTACGGGCAGTTAACGCTCTCGGCGATGACTGCCAGGTCTTCGATCAGGATGTTGGAATCGTCGACGATTGCAAAGGCCACCAGTGTGAATTGGCCGCAGAGGTCGGCGACGGATGCCGCATGGATTCGCCCGAAGTCACCCGTACCTTCCCGCAAAAGAATGTCGTAACCGTCACGAGGCAGCACCTCAGCAACCTCGGGTATCTCCGCTTCCTCACCGAAGGCCAGCCGAAGGCCCAACGACTCGTCAAACGCAGCGACAATCGTGAACCCGACGTCGCCCCGTTGGTACATGAAGGCGGTGTAGGGGGCTCCGTGGGCCGGTTCCCAACCGGGGTTGATGATCCCGTCGAGTTCTGGCGCCGAAGCAAGCACAGCGTCGAGGAGTGCCGGATCACCCTGGATCGTTGTGCTACTCGGGAGTTGTCTTGTTCCCGACGTTGCAGTCGTAGGCGTTTCAGTGGGCAGTTCACTGATGGGCTGTGAGCTAGCGGTTGAGGCGGATGCCGATGTTGTGTCGGGTTGATCTGGGCTGGGAGCCTCCGATGCCGCACACGACGACAGAAACAGAACACAGACACTCGGAACAACTACCAGCCCCATGAGTCTGCCTGCAGTTTGGGGCTTTATCATCGGCCACCACCTCGGTCCCACTGCTCGTGCCTGAGCTGAACTAACTCCGGTTTTTCCTCGATCGTCAGTCATACATTGATCCGACTCGCACTGCACGACGACGACGACGACGACGACGACGACGACGACGACGACGAACCTACCACTTCGACACTTGAAACGGTTGAAGCTCATCGAGGTGCGATTGGACGAAGGACTCACGGTTCTCCATCGTCCCGCTCATCAATCGTCGACCGTTTAGACGCTCTCAGCGATCCTGATCTCGCGCTCAACTGAATCGCCGAGCACTTCTAGGGCTTTCTGATAGGGCGCCCCGTCGTGGGCTGCGATCGCTTGCTCGAGGCTGTCAAATTCGAGGACAACCACCCGCTCGTTTAGGCCCGCCTCATAGACCTGCGACGGGTTGCCGCGGACCAGGAACCTCCCCCCAGCGGCCTGCATCGCCGGCCCGGCGAGTTTCCCATATGCGGCGAACCGATCCTGATCCTTGATTGAGTGGTAGAACGCTATCCAGTACGTCTTCGCCATCATCAGCCTTCTCTCGTCTGCGCCATAACCGTCACCTCAATCATTTCGTTACCCGTCTGTTGTCCGTCTGGGATCGGTGGTACATCGCGTTGAAGCGCTCTGCGATGGCCTGGGAGGCGATCATGATCCTTGCGCGGCATTCCTGCCGGCGATGCGTCCAAATATGAGCGCCTGCCCTACGGCAGCTCCGGAGTGATAGCTGGCTCCATGGAACCCGCCAATCGCCTCCCCGGCAGCATAGAGTCCAGGGATATGGCCAGCATGCGTTAAAACGCGCATGCTGGCATCCACCGCCAACCCGGCGTAAGTGGCCAGGAAGTGGCTCTTGGCTTCATAGGCATAGAAGGGCGGCGTTTCTATCCTGACCGGACTGCCGATACTGGCAGAAAGGTGGCTACGACCAAACTCGGTGTCGGCGCCGCTGGCCACGCTGTTGTTGTATCTCTCTACCGTCTCCTTCAGCACCTGGCGCGGTATATGGATACCGTCGGCCAGCTCCTCGATGGTATCCGCCTGCACCAGTAGTCGTATGCGCGCCGCGTCCAGCCCCAACACGACGTTCTCGCTGGGAATGACAGACGAGGCCTTCTGCGTGTTGTCCAGCGCCCTGTCGAATATCTTCTGGTCGAAGACCATGACTCCCACCCCGTCGGGCTGGTCCAAGGAAGCCATGCCAATGTCCTTATAGGGGATGGACTCGTTCACGAAGCGGCGCCCTTGCCTGTTGACGATGATGGCTCCCAAGTAGAAGATGAGGCAGATTTCGGCGGCGGAATCTCCGGTGACGTGCAGCTCATAGCTCGGCTTGACGTATTCCATGTCGCAAAAATAGGCGCCCAACGGCTCTGCCATGCGCAGATGATCGCCGGTATGCCCCAGTCCGGTTGTGGCTGCTAAACCGACGAAACGCCGGTCAAGAGCGGCGAGACGATCAGCGGAACGGGCAAAGCCGCCGGTAGCCAGCACCACCCCACGGCGTGCCCGGATGCGGGTTTCGTTCACCCTATCCCGCATCTGGACGCCAATGACCCGTTGCTGGTTGTCTGTAATGAGTTCTGTGATGGCGCTGTGGAAGAGGACGGTGGCTCCCCGCTGCTCCGCCTGTCGCTTGAGAATCCTGACCATGTCCAGGGGGTCAGAGAAATGCCCACGGGGGCGGCTCATGCCGGCGGCGGCGGTTGCTATCTCCGCCCAACGCACCCCGATGTCTTTCAGCCAGCGGTAGGTATCCAGCTGGTGGTCGGCGTAGGCGCGCACCAGGCTGGGGTCGTTCTTGTTGTTTCCCACCGCTAGGAGATCTTGGTACAGCAGCTCGCTAGAATCTTCTATGCCCAACCGCTGCTGCACGTCGGTTCCGGCAAAGGCCACCATGCCTACATTGATAGCCGTGGAAGACTCCCAAATCTTCCCCTGCTTTTCAAAGACGACGGTCCTAGCTTCGGCTTCCGCCGCTTCTATTGCCGCCGCCAGCCCCGCCCCGCCAGCGCCAGCGATGACCACATCAAACTCGGAGTCCCACCTGTCATTTTCTGCCATCACAGCTCTCCTGATATCGGACGTGACCCATGACCGCCCTTCCCCCCAACGTGGCCCCGAAACTAGGAGGTCACGATCGGGGCGGGTAAGGCCGAAAGTCCCATTGAACACCTGGGCGAACCAGCAACGGGCATGCAAACACAACAATCATACCCAGCGAGAGCACCAACAGGATTCCGAGAAGCGACCGCCATCACCACCCATCTCAGCAAGGACGACATCAAGGCGCTAGTGGCTAGCCCCCGAGACATCACCTACAACACTCGCGGCCGCCGACCCCGCAGACAAAGCCGCCGTCTATGAAGAGATGGAATCGACGTCACCTACAGCCGAGACGGCCGGATCCTCGTCGAGTCCCGGCCGCGTGTAGTTAGCGATGGTGTCGGAGGGGGGATTACAACTCTTAACCCACACCGCACCCGCTCCAGTTGGTTGGAGCTCGCAGCAACCTGATCTCATGCGTTTCGCCCGGTCAGCGCCTCACGACGGAGTTCCGGCACCCACGGGTACGAGAGCACGTCGCGGGGTTGAACGGACAGGAGGCCGATGGCCCCCGGGATGACGGCCGAGTTTGTGGCGACACCGCATCCGAGGTTCCCTCGCCGTCATCGAAGGGCCCAAGACCGCTCGACGAGCCCAGACACTACCCGTCCGCAGGCCTCGCGAAGCGAAGGAATCCAGTCCGGCACGAAGCGAGATTCGAGTCCCGTGACAGCTACACCTCGTCGCCCTGGTCTTTGTCGCCGGGATTGCTCCAGGCGACGGGTTGCCAGTCGTCTGCCGCGTTCTGGATTACTGAGGTAGCGATGATCTCGATGCCTGCGTTCTCGAGACTCGAATGGATTCGGCGCGTCAGGTCGTCCTTCACCGACCGGGCACTGCGAATCGGAACGACGAACCGCACCGCAAGACGCATGAAGTCCGTATCGGCGGCCGCGAAGACCCTCGGCTCGACCTCGGCGGCGGGCACCGGAAAGCGTCGCCGCACGTCGTTCATCGCCTGAAGCGGCCGCCGGTCGGGGCGTTCGGTCCGGCGGTTGGTACGACAACGATGTCGGCGCCGGTCAGTATGGTGCTGCGCAGGGCGGTGTCGTTGAGGGGTGCTTGGTGGAGCTCGACGCCGACGTCGGACTGATTGGTATCGGGATAGCTGTGGGCGGGGTCCGATAAGGTCCACCCCCGGGCTCAGTCACCGTAGGTGTCATCAACGACAACGCGCGTCGTCGCCGTGGATTCGGTCGCGTCGTAGACGAGGTGCTCCAGCCCTATGAGCTGGTTGTGGCTTCTAGAACTACAACACTCACCGACCCACCGCTCACTCAACCAACAGCCACCGGAGGCTGCCGAGACGCGTGCGGCCGAGGATCCGCGCCACTTTCGGGTCGTGAAATCAACCCATCTTCGACGGCCTCATCAACGAATACCGAAATGCAGCCTGACCAGGCACGACGGATATTCGGCCCCCTCACGGCCAACGAGCACCCTGCGACGAGACGCACACGTCCGTGATCGAACTTGGCCAGCCGATCCAACGCACCACCACCTGCGCAGGACTCATCAACCAGCACCGCCCAGCAGCCTGACACAACCACACAAGCCGAACCGTCGCCGGAAACCGCAGGCTTCAACGCGCCCGGCGCACGCTATCTCACCCTCAGGATGCCTGATTAAGGATGTTGGTAGACTCCGATGATGTTTTGATGAACCTGGCAGATGTGGGCGTAGGTGCGCTACAAGTAGATGTCGTTCTGGCGGAGCCAGTCGCCGTCGCTTGACTTCCCTCGACTGGACTCCCGATCCCGCCCGGTGCATGGAAGCACGGTCTACGACACAATGTCGTCTGAACACTGGAAAAACCGGGACGTCCACGAGACGGAAGGAACGATGGCGTGAGTCAGGAGTCAGGCGACCAGAAGGGCTCTGCGGACTCCAAGATCACATTGTCAGGTGCCGTGTCGATGGGCACCGGTGTGATGATCGGCGCCGGCGTGTTCGCGCTGATGGGCCAGGTCGCCGGCACTGCCGGCAAATGGTTCCCCCTGGCGTTCCTGGCTGCGGCGGTGGTGGCGGCGATCACGTCGTACTCCTATGTGAAG
>JAENVV010000070.1 GCA_016650365.1 Acidimicrobiia bacterium | reverse complement strand
TCGTGGACCGCCTGGAGCTGGCACGACCAAGGTTCGACATTCCGGATCGCGACGCGCTCAACGATGTGGTCCTCCGAACCGACCCGACCAGCCTCGTGAATCTCATCCAATCACTCGCTAACAACGCGTTCACTCACGGCGCCAAGAACGTCGGCGTAACCACGTCGGTCGACTTGCCGTTCCAACCGATGCTTGAGGTTGGAGTTCGCCCCGAAAGTCCCGTCTACGTCTCGATTCACGACGATGGGCCGGGCATCGATATCGGGTTCTTGCCGAGAGCCTTCGAGAAGTTCGAAAAGCAAAGCAGAAGCTCGGGGACTGGCCTGGGTCTCTACATCGCAAGGCTCATGACCGACGCGTTGTCTGGCTCGATTCTCGTCACCACCTCAGAGAACGGAACGAACGTGGCGGTTGCCCTCCCCGCCGGCAAGTCCAAGGGAGTCGCCGCATGACCGGCCGCATGACCAGTTGGTTCATCCTTACGCTCCTTCTACTCGGAGCTTGCCGCAGCGCCGCCCCGGCGCAAGGATCGCCCACGGTCGACCTCACCGAGTTCTCCATCACGGCCCATGGGATATTCGACGCCGGTCCCAACGAAATCACCGTCCACAATGAAGGTGAGTTCGGCCACACATTGGTCATTGCCGACCATGACGGTACGGTCGTCGACGTGACCGGTGTCATCGCGCCAGGCGAATCCTCGGTCTATTCCGTAGACCTCAAACCAGGGACCTACGAGCTCAGCTGTCGAATCGTCATCCAAACCGGCGACGGCCAGCTCATAGATCACTATCAAGAGGGCATGCTCACCGCCGTCGAGGTCGGTGCGAGCTCATAACGGATCAGTGGCCGCCCCTTCAGACAACGGTGATGTCTGCCCGCCGCAGGGTCTCGGCAGCTTCAGAGCCGTCGCCTGGTTCAAGATTCACCGCGGCCGTCAGGTGTAGCGGAACCGAGGTATGCCATCCCTCCGCTCTGGAGTCCAACGCCGTGGCGCTGACGCAATAGTCAAGCGCCAGACCGACTACCACCACCCGCTGGATCTCCCGCTGGTGCAAGAGGTTCGCCAGCCCCGTTTGCATCACCTCTCCGGTGATCTGGTCGCGCATGGTGAAACCGGAGTATCCGTCCTCACCGTTGGTCCCCTTGCGGACCGTGGAGCCCGCCACGATCAACCCGGGATGGAGCTCGGCTCCCCAGGTGTCCGCAACGCAGTGGACCGGCCAAATACCACCATCTCTTGCGAAATGGGGAGTTGACTTCGGATGCCAGTCCTGGGTGTAAACCACCAACGCACCAACTGCGGCGGCCCGGATGATCTCAGCGTTGATGGTTCCGACCAGTGCCTCTCCACCGGCCACCGACAAACTTCCCGCCGGATCGGAAAAATCGTTCTGCATATCGACGACGATCAGGGCCGTCTTTTCGCCGAAGGTTGTCATGAGCCGATCCTAGGTCAGTAGCATTGCCACCGTGCTCGCCGACGGCTTCCTTTTCACCGATCACTATCAGCTGACGATGGCTCAGTTGTATTTCCACATGGGCCTGCACGAACGCCGGTCGCAGTTCGACTACTTTTTCCGGGCATATCCCAATTACGGCACCCATCAAGCGGGATATGCCATCTCCGCGGGCCTGGGACCGCTGCTCGATTGGATGGCCGACACCAGGGTCGGCCGCGCCGAAGTCGCCGCCCTGAAGACGTTTCAAACCTCAACTGGCCAACCTGAGTTCCGGTCTGACTTCGTCGAATGGCTCGCAGACGCCGGTTCGTTCAGCGCCGTCTCCCTGTGGGCGGTTCCGGAGGGTCGGGTGGTTCACCCCAACACCCCTCTGGCAGTCGTAGAGGCTCCACTCGCCATCGCCCAGATCCTCGAGACCCCGCTCCTCAATCATCTCAACTTTGCCTCATTGATTGCTACCAAGGCATCACGCGTCGTCGAGGCGGCGAGCGGGGGGTCGGTTTTGGAATTCGGGATGAGAAGGGCGCCGGCCTGGGGAGCAAATACTGCCTCGCGAGCGTCCCTCATCGGTGGCGCTGATGCCTCCTCGAACGTCGGAATGAGTTTGGACCTCGGCTATCCGTCGCGCGGAACGCACGCCCACTCCATGGTGCAGGTGTTCATGGCGGTGGCCGGCGGTGAGCTTGAAGCGTTCCGGGCATACGCCGACCTCTATCCCGACGACACAACCCTCCTCGTTGACACCGTCGACACGCTTGAATCGGGCGTCCCCAACGCCATCCGGGTATTCGAAGAGCTACGGTCCAAGGGCCATGAACCAAAAGGCATACGCCTCGACTCTGGCGACCTCGCCCATCTCTCGGTTCGTTCTGCACGAATGCTGAACATGGCCGGCTTTGAACATGTGCGCATTGTGCTGTCGAGCCAACTCGATGAGCTCACCATCTGGCAGATCCGAAACCAGATTCTCGAGGAGGCGGCGAGATATGACGTCGATCCTGGCCGGGTACTCAGCCGGCTCGTCTACGGCGTCGGCGCCAGGATGGTGACGTCGGAAGGTGATTCGAGCTTCGACGGCGTATATAAGACCGTCGCCGTCGAAGATGACGCCGGAGACTGGCAGCCGGCCATCAAGATCTCTAACTCGCCTGCCAAGGTTCAGAACCCGGGTCGCAAGCGCCTGTGGCGCATCTACGACCGCCGCGGCGTCGCCACCGCCGACCTGGTATCGCTCAACGGCGAGCAGATCACTACTCCGGTGACTCTCATTCATCCAACTCAGCCGGGCGTGAGCCGCATCCTTACCGAACCCGAGGTGAGTCGCATCGAACCTCTACTGCTCCACGTTCTTAACAACGGCAAACGCGCTGCGGATCTGGGTGGGATCGACCAGGCCAGGGCCAGGAGATCCGCCGACTTACAGCAGCTCGATCCTGGCGTGCGACGCCTCGTCAACCCGCACACCTACCACGTATCCCTCACGCCACAATTGTCAGAACTGAAGAACTCGATGGTCCGATCGTTTCGGAGTTCGATCCCCTCCTAGGTGGGCGACTCGCCTTCCAACCACTCCAGGTAATCGGCACGATCGGCGGCAATCACCTCGGGAGGAGCAGGTCCGGTGTACCCGGATTGGCGAGGATATTCAGCAGCCGCGAGAACGTCCCGCCAATCCTTCCGAGCTTCGTCCATCACGGCAACTTGTTCGTCAACGGGGAACATCGCCTGCACCTTGTCGACAAGCAGGTTCCGATCGGTCACCCCTTCATTATCGTGGCAGAATTCGTCCGCCGCATGAGAGACCTGGTAGGTCTCTTCAATCGGGCGTACCGGATCCCAACCTCGGAGGGTTGGGCTTTCTAACATGCCCGGAGGAGGCGCTTTCATGAGGTCTTTTGAATATCTGGCACCGGGTTCGCTAAACGAGCTCCTTGAAGTCATACGAGATCGGGCTCCCGATTTCAAGCTGCTCGCCGGCGGAACGGATCTACTGGTCGAGCTCAAACATGGACCGAGCGATCCCAAGCTGGTCATGGATCTCAGCGCCGTACCCGAGTTGAAAGGTATCGAAGAAACCCCACTCGGTTTGCGCATCGGAGCCATGGTCACCCATTCACAAATCCAGCAATCGGCATTGATTGCCGAACACGCACCGGCGATGATGGCGGCCGCGGCGACCATCGGGGCGGTGCAAACCCGTAACATGGGAACCATTGGTGGAAACCTGGTGACGTGCGTACCTTCACTCGACAGCGGCCCGGTTTTGGTCGCCCTCGACGCACAGGTAACCGTGGCCGGTGTACATGGTCGACGAGTGCTGGCGATCACCGAGTTCTTCGTCGGGCCACGCCAAACGGCACTGGCGCCGGACGAATTACTCATCGACATCCTCATTCCGACAGCCATGTTGGGGCGGGCGGCTGCGTTTCGTAAGTTCGGTCTCCGAAAAGGTCAAGCGCTTGCGCTGGTAAACGCGGCCGCCAGCATCGCCGTGGATGACGATCGCATCATCGAAGCGCGGATTGCGCTGGGAGCGGTCGCCCCGACCGTCATCCGGGCAACGGACGGCGAACGAGTCATAACCGGTAAACCCACCGATGATGTGGGCGCCCTGCGGGAGGCTGCCGCAGTTGCCGTCACCGAAGCAAGACCCATCGACGATTTTCGGGCTTCGGCCGCCTACCGGCGCGAGTTGATCGCAGTGGGTACATTCCGGGTACTCGAAGAGGCCCTGGCCCTGGCGACTTCGTCATGAAAGGAACCGTGTGCACCAGATCGAAATGACGGTCAACGGACAGGTAAGGCGAGCCGAAGTGCCGGCCGAGACCACCCTGCTGTCGGTCCTGCGAGAAGCCTGGGGCTTGACCGGATCCAAGCTGGGCTGCGACGTCGGTGACTGCGGGGCCTGCACGGTATTGGTTGACGACCTCAGCGTCAACGCGTGCCTGCTGCTGGCCGTCCAGGTCGACGGGCGGGAAGTCTTAACCATCGAAGGCATGGGCGGTTTTGACTATCTTCATCCGATTCAGGCTGCCTTTGAGCGTCTCTCGTCCATCCAGTGCGGGTTCTGCGCGCCGGGCATCGTCATCTCGGCCAAGGCGCTCATCGACAAGAACCCGCACCCGACCGAGCAGGAAATACGCGAAGCTCTCGCCGGAAACCTCTGTCGTTGTACCGGCTACACAAAAATCATCGAAGGAATCGCCGAAGCCTGTCGGGCCCCGGTCGGCACCGACGGATCAGCATGACGGAGAGCGGACATGTCTGAAAAACCCACCAAGGAGAAGTCTGCCGATCTCGGAGACTTGCTGGCCGACCCCAGGGTCGGCCAGTTACCCGCGGTAACTCGAGATCCGATCCCGGCCGTCCAGGCTCTCACGGTCGGAGCCAACCAACAGACCCCGGCCGTGGGTCAGCGAGTCACCCGACTCGATATCCGAACCCACCTCACGGGTAGCACTCGATACATCGACGACCTCGCCTTCCCTGGCATGCTCCACGTGAAGATTCTGCGCAGCACCGAGGCCCATGCCCGGATTCTGTCCATTGACACAACCGCCGCCCGGGCCATGCCTGGAGTGGTGGCGACGCTTACCGGTGACGAGATTCCTGAGAATTCGTTCGGTTCGTCGTACCAGGATCAACCGGTCCTGGCAGTCGATCGGGTACGCCATCAGGGTGACGGGCTCGTGGCCATCGCCGCCGAAACGGAACAGCAGGCGACCGA
Organism: Acidimicrobiia bacterium; assembly: GCA_016650365.1. NCBI lineage: Bacteria > Bacillati > Actinomycetota > Acidimicrobiia > Acidimicrobiia bacterium. Next base: position 2,824 of record JAENVV010000070.1, on the reverse strand, counting down.
AGCGTTAGCCGCCGTCAAGGTCGCATACGAGCCACTTCCCGCCCTGTTCGACCCCCTTGAAGCCATCCGCCCCGACGCTCCAAAGATCCACCGGGACAACAACGTCTACGCCTCCAAGGTGATCATCCGAGGCGATGTCGAAAAGGGATTCGCCGAGAGCGATCAGATCTTTGAGCGCAGGTACAGCACCCAGATGATCGAGCACGTCCCGATGGAGCCCTTCGCGGCCATTGCGCTTTGGGAGCCAGACGGACAACTTCACGTGTATTCGAGCAACGGCCGGATCACACTCGGAAGAGCCGACCTGGCCCGCACTCTACAAATGCCAATGAACCGGATCCGGGTGACAGCCACCTTCATCGGCGGGAACTTCGGCGGCAAGAACGAGATCAGGACCGAGCCGATTCTCGCCTTGCTGGCCAAGAAGACCCGCCGACCGGTCAAGGCAACCTTCAACCGGGAAGACGAGTTCATCGCCTCGACAACCAGACACCCGATAATCATGGACTACAAAACTGGAGTCGCCAAAGACGGACACCTGCTCGCTCGTTCCGTACGATTGGTTTTGGATGGAGGCGCCTACGCCTCGTGGAGCGAAACAACGGTTGGCAAGGCGGCGATTCTCGCCGCCGGGCCGTATCGAATACCGAACGTACATGTCGAAGGACACGCCGTCTACACCAACAAGACGGTCACCGGCGCCATGCGGGGATTCGGCGCTCCTCAAGTCGCCTTTGCCTACGAGTCCCAGATGGATGAGATTGCCAACACACTCGGCATGGACCCGCTGGCCATCAGACTTCTCAACGGATTCACCGAAGGATCGATCAGCCATACCGGGCAAGTACTCCAGGCCGTCGCCCTCGAGGAAACACTGCTCGCCGCCGCCAAGCGCAGCGGGTGGATGGAGGAAGGAACATGAAGCACGCCGGACGGGGCATCGCATGCATGTGGTATCCGATCGGGTTCACGGTGGCGGCCAACCCGAGTTCGGCGGTCGTCAAGGTCAACGAAGACGGCACCGCCACCCTGCTGACGGGGACTGTTGAGGTCGGACAGGGATCACTGACGGTGCTTGGTCAGATCGTCGCCCAGGAACTCGGCATCTCCGCCGAAGACGTCCATGTCATTTCGGCCGATACCGACGTCACTCCGATGGATACCGGCGCTATCGCCAGTCGCACCACCTTCGTGACCGGCAACGCGGTCAGGCTGGCAGCCGCCGAAGCCAAGTCGATTCTTCTCGAGGTGGCCGCAGACATGCTCGGCGTCGAGGTCAGAGAGCTCGAAGCTGCCAACCACCAGATCCAGGTCAAGACTTTCCCGGAGAAACGGATATCGCTGGCCGATGTTGCAATGGGGGCGCAGATCGCCAGAGGCCGACCACCGCTCGGGAGCGCTTCATTTAATCCCCCCACCGTCACCATGGATCCCGAGACCGGTCAGGGCAAACCGTTCGCCGCCTACGTGTACGCGACCCAGATAGCCGATGTGGAAGTAGACGACGAAACCGGCGAGGTCGAGATCCTCCATGTGTACGCCGCCCACGATTCCGGTACTGCCATCAACCCGGCGCTCGTCGAAGGACAGGTCGAAGGCGGCATCGCCATGGGAGTCGGCATGGCGCTATCCGAAGAGATCCTGTTCAATGCGAAGGGCCGCCAGATAAACCCGAACCTGACCAATTATCTGATCCCGACCAGCCTCGACATGCCCCCGATCGATATCGACATCATTGAAAGCTACGACCCGGTTGGACCGTTTGGAGCCAAAGGGGTGGGCGAGCCCACCCTGGTGCCGACCGCTCCAGCCATCCTCAACGCGATTTATGACGCGGTTGGGGTACGAATCACCGATCTTCCCGCCACTGCCGAAAAGATCCTCATGGCGATCCGGGACAAGGAACGATCCGACGTCAAGGGACTCGAACCCGGCCAGGGCGACACCGGACGGTCACCTCGTCAGTAGCGGCGGCCCGTCAGGTCGATGTGCCAGCGATGCCACTGGATCCGTAGGCTCCAAAGAGACACAGGAGAGCTGGAACAACTCCCTCGCTCAGGGTGAGCTGGGGGCGGGAGTTCCATAGACCACGACGTTGTCCTCATACGATCGCAATGATTGATTGAATGTCCCGCCACAGGTGATGAGAACCACACCGGGGTCGCTGTCCTTCGAGAAGATGCGATCGAATGGCAATTCCGTCTTGCCGTATTGGGCAACCTCGGTGACAACGAACGAGCGGTAGGAACCGTCGTCGTAAGCCACTTCAAACGAATCTCCAACGGAGATGGCGGTGAGCTTGCTGAAGACACCGTTGCGCCCGTTGTAGGCGATATGGGCGGCCAGTACCGCAGAACCGGGTTCACCTGGCGTCGGACCGTACTGATACCAGCCCACTTCTTTGGCACCGGGGATCTCCATCTCGCCATTGTCCAGAACGCCGACCGGAACAATCGCTGCCTCGTTGACTCCAATGGCTGGAACGTGCAACCCAACCGGCGCTGGACGATCCTGGAACAGCTGGTCGGGGTCGTACACGGCCGAGCCGATTGGTTCGACGAGCTCGGCGAGCGGTGAAGGTGCTGCCGAGCCGACCGTTTGAGTCGACGTTGGCCCCAGGGTCGTCGTCGAAGCAACCGGCTGAAGCGTCGTAGTCGAGGTTGAGGAATCAACCGTGGAATACGTACAGGCCGCCGACGTGGCGACCACTAAAGAGAGAAGCAGATACCGCATGGTCAAAGCAAAAGAGGGGGTGGGATGCCATATCGGCACCCCACCCCTGGTTTATTGCTTTACCGCTCGACCGCAGTGCGACGACGGAGGG
>JAENVV010000069.1 GCA_016650365.1 Acidimicrobiia bacterium | reverse complement strand
CCCAGTCCGGGAACGCTACGGAAGCTTTCAACGCTACATCCGATGATAAACCCCCAACCCACCCGGACCCGCCGTTTCCAAGTGGTGACCCGACTGGAGGGATGTACTGCGACCGGTGATCCCCAAACAACCGACGCCGGAAGGGGAGCACCCGTATGAACATCGACGCCGACCATCCATTGTACGTACTGCCCTTCGACCACCGCTCATCGTTCCGCAAGGGGCTGCTCGGCATCACCGGCTCACCCACCGCCGCGCAACGCCGCAGGATTGGCGACTTGAAGATGTTGATATGGGAAGCCTTCAACCACGCAGTCGCTGACAGCGAACTCTCCGACTATTGCGGGGTGCTCGTCGACGAAGAGTTCGGCACCGATGTCGCCCACGCTGCCAAATCCGACGGGGTGACGCTGGCCATGCCTGTCGAGAAATCCGGCCAGGACGAGTTCGAACTCGCCTACGGGGACCGCTTCGCCGAACACATCGAGACTTTCGACCCCGACTTCGTCAAGGTGCTTGTCCGTTACAACCCCGAAGGTGACTCGTCGATCAACCGGCGACAAGGAATCCGTCTCGCCCGGCTGTCCAACTGGCTGCAGGCCCATGATCGATCCCTACTCTTTGAGCTGCTGGTGCCGCCCACCCCGGCACAGATCGCCGAGTTCGATGGGGACCAACGCGCCTACGAGCGCAACGCCCTACCCGATCTCATCGTCGCGACCATGGCCGAACTGCAAGATACCGGCGTCGAACCGGATATCTGGAAGATCCAAGGTATCGACAAACGGGCCGGCAACCAGCGTGCCGCCGCCCAAGCGCGCATCGACGGGCGGGACAGAGTCACTTGCATCGTGCTCGGCCACGGCGCCGACGCCGACCAAGTTCGCGACTGGCTTCGAGCGGCGGCTGGCGTCGCCGGCTACGCCGGCTTCGCCACCGGGCGCACGATCTGGCTCGACCCGCTGACCGACCACGTCGCAGGACGCGCCGACCGTGAATCCACACGCAACCGCATCGCCGAGAACTACCTCGACATGATCAACACCTACCGGGCGGCCGCAGCAGCTTCGCCCTCGCCCGCCACCGGTGGGCAAACCGACCACGGCGGCGCAATCACGGATCTCGAGTAACCAATCGTGCAGATCCTGGCCGGGTCGATACCTCCGCGGAGCACGTCTCACTTTGGTACGGTCACGAGGCTCAGAACCTCGCAAACGTTCCGCAACGGAGACGTACCACCCAGAACCCAACATGACACCATCATCGATGACCGGCTCCGAGGCGGACACATGGTGGCCCTAGATGAGCGAAATATCTCTAGTTGACATTCTAGTCGACTGGAAGGTATACACTCGTAGTGTGGACATGATTTGGAACCTGGAGGTGTTAGATGAAAGTCCTCACAGTGTTCTTTGAGCTGCTACCGGTGCTTATCGGTATCGTCACGATCACCGCCGGTATTCATGTCTCATCTGCTCCCCCAGCCGACAGACCCTTTTTCGACGGGAGGCTCGTTGGCGCCGGTGTTTCTATAGGTCAACGGAGATGAGCAAGTACTTCGAACCAGGCTCGGGTCGAAGGAAGCCATCGATTGGGTTCGTCAGCACCTACCCCCCTACTAAATGCGGTATCGCCACGTTCACCGCATCCTTGTGGAATGCCATCGCTACAGGCCGCGGCTCGGATGACGGACTCGATGTGGTTGCTCTGGTCGAGGTCGATTCAAAGGGTCAGAAACCCGAGGTGATTTGTGAGCATCTCGCGGGTGACGCCAACTCGCTGGATCGAGCGGTTGAGACATTGCAGGCCCACGATGTCGCTGTTGTTCAACATGAGTACGGAATCTACGGGGGACGGGACGGCGAGGAGGTCCTCGACTTCGCTTACCAACTCGACGTCCCTACCGTCGTGATCCTCCACACCGTCCTCGAGAGCCCGACACCGAGACAAAAGATGATCCTCGAGGCGATTGTCGACCAGTCGGACAGGGCGGTTGTGCTGAGCAAGTCGGCGCTTCGTCGACTGGCATCTAGATACGACGTCGATCAGCGGAAATTGGCCTTCATCCCGCATGGGGCGGCGCAAGGATTATCCGGCCCCTCGTTGGCGACTGGGACACGGCCCCTCGTGATGACCTGGGGCTTGATCAGCCCTGGCAAAGGACTGGAAACGTCGATCGAAGCCTTTGGCGCCCTGACGGATATCCGCCCTCTGCCTCGATACCTCATTTTGGGCGGAACACACCCCAAGGTGCACGCCTCCCAGGGCGACGCCTATCTGTCGGGTCTGAAGGCCGGGGCTTCGGCACTGGGGTTGGACGGTGTTGTCGAGTTTGGCGGTCGCTATCTCGATTTAGATCCCCTAGTGATGGCCATTCGGGAGGCCAACGTTATTCTGATTCCATACGAATCCAAAGATCAGGTCACGTCGGGTGTTCT
>JAENVV010000068.1 GCA_016650365.1 Acidimicrobiia bacterium | reverse complement strand
GGTGACCCCAACATCGTCGAGGTCTACATCCGCCGTTTGCGCAGCAGAATCGACGAACCCTTCGGACGCCGGGCGATCGAGACCGTCCGGGGTGCGGGGTACCGACTTGCCACCAACGGTGGTTGATGAATAGCTCCTCGATTCGGTTTCGAATATCGGCTCTCGCCGCCGTGTCGGTAGCGGTGGTCCTTGTGCTTGCCTCGATCGGCCTGGTCGCGGTCCATCGTCGTCAGCTCACCTCCAACGTCGACCTGGCCCTCGCCCAAAGGGCTCAGGATCTGACCGCGTTTGTGGAAACGACCGACCTGACGGCAGTTGAATTGTCGGCCACCCAACAAGAGGGCTTTGCCCAGCTGCTGAGCGCGGACGGGTTGGTAGTTGCCTTCAGCCCGAACCTGGCAGGTGCTCCCCCTCTCCCGATCGACTACGCGGCAGGTACTCCGCAAACCGTTCGCACTCTCACAGGACTGGCCGTCGACGACGACGTGTTTCGAGTACTGAGCCGGACAGTTCAAACGGCCTCTGGGCCTGGTGTCCTCCATGTAGGAACCACCCTCGATGACGTTGCCGAAAACACGGCCGTGCTGGCGGGCACTCTCCTCGTGTCGATTCCTGTGGTTGTCGTTCTGCTGGCGGGGATGGTCTGGTGGTTGGTGGGTGCACCCTCAAACCTGTCGAGAACATGCGAACCGAAGTTGCGGAGATTGGCGCCACCGACCTCCATCGAAGAGTTCCGGTCTCCCGAGCCAAGGACGAAATCGGCCGACTGGCCGAAACCATGAACATGATGCTGGGCCGGTTGGAGAGCTCCGTGGAGCGACAGCAGCGCTTCATCGGCGATGCCTCGAACGAGTTGCGGAGCCCATTGGCGAGGATGCGCTCCGAAATCGAAGTGGACCTGGCAACTGGAAAGACCAATGCCGACGTATCCAGGCTTCGAAGTCTCCGCGACGAGACCATTGCCTTGCAGCGGTTAGTCGACGACCTGCTCCTGCTCGCAAGGCTTGACGCCGACCAGTTGCCAGTACGGACCGAACCGGTCGATCTCGACGACCTGATCTTCAGAGAAGTCCAACGGCTCAGGGCCGATGGCCGTCGATATGTCGGGGGTTTCAGGCGCCCAGGTACTCGGGGATCCCTATCAGCTGGCGAGGGCGATCAGAAACCTGAGCGCCAATGCCGAACGCTACGCACATCAATCGGTGCGATTCACCCTCGGGGAGTTGGAAGGAAGGGCAATCTTCACTATCGACGACGATGGCCCCGGAATCCCTCCGGGGCTTGACGACAAGATCTTTGAGCGATTCGTACGCGTCGACGATGCCAGAGGACAGGCCACCGGGGGCTCGGGGTTGGGCCTCGCCATAACCCGCGAGATCATCGAGCGGCACGGAGGCACCGTCGAGTTCGACCATTCCTTTGGTCCCGGGGC
>JAENVV010000067.1 GCA_016650365.1 Acidimicrobiia bacterium | reverse complement strand
CAGAGGTGGGCGGTGACGGTCGGGGTAGCGGCGGTGCTGGTTGGAGTGTCGAACGGATGGTCGGCGGTGGCCGGGGTCGGCGCCATTCTGGTTATGGTGGGTCTGGTCATGCTGGCCGGCTCATTGGTAGCCACGGTCAAACGCAGCCTGTTACGTCGGTTTGACCTGTCAGCCCGGTTCTATGTCCTGGCGTTGGTCGCCGGAACGGTCGGGGTCGGGTTCGGCGGTGTGATGGCCGCCGGGATCTGGAACGCCGGGTATCCACAGCTGAGGATGGCCCACTTTCATCTCAACCTGATCGGTTTCGTAGGGTTCACAATCGTCGGTACCTTGCCGACCCTCCTTCCGACCATCGCCCATCACAAGGCGGTATCGGGACCTGAGGCGCGGTGGAGCTGGTGGCTGGCCGTGGCCTCGGTGGCGACGTTGGCGGCCGGGGTCGTCGGGGGAGCACCCATGGTTGGTTCGGGTACCGTTCTGGCCGGGGTGTCACTGGCCATCATGCTGGTCGGTATCGTCGGCCGCTTGGGCCGTCGTGGACTGGTGGGTCGGCTTCCCTATGTCCAGGTGGTGGCGGGTGGTCTGTGGCTGGTGGCCTGGACGATCGTCGATGGCGGGGAACTCCTGATGGGCGCTACCCCAGGGCCGTTTCAGGGTTGGACGATGGCCGCAGTGGTTGCCGGGGTCGGTCAGGTGTTGGCCGGTTCCCTTGCCTATCTGGTTCCGGTGCTGGTCGGTCCAGGACCTCGACTGAGCCGGAACCTTGATCGGACTCACCGTCGCGGCTGGCTACCGCTGCTGGCTGCCAACGGCGCCGGGGTGAGTTTGGTGCTCGGCCTGGCCGTGCCGGCTGCGCTGTGTGGTGGGTTGTGGTTGGCTGACCTGGGGTTTCGGTTGGCCAGCCTCGAGCGGGGTGACGTCGACCGCTCGCCGCCTGCGGGTGTTTCGTTGCGTCCGGCGCCGAATGCTGACGGTGATGCGAGATCGGTAGGATCATCGGATGGGTGACGCGGCGTGCCATCTTGGTTCTACTTGTCTGAATTGCGGCAAGTTCGTCGGCGACGAACTCGCCGTTCAGGGGCGGTGTCCGCATTGCGGAGCGGGACCCGACGGACTGGCCGATGACGACGGGTTGTTTGGGCCCGGAATGTCGCCGTCTGCGGCCAATTTCATCCTGTATTGCGAGGAGTGGCCGGCTACGGTCGAGTTCTATCGTGATCGCCTCGGCCTGGAACAGACGTATGCCGACGACTGGTTCGTCGAGTTCCGGTTGACGTCGTCGGCGTTTGTCAGCATCGCTGATGCCGCTCGGGCAACGGTTGGATCGGTCGGCGGGACCGGGGTAACCCTGAGCATTCGGGTACCCGATGTCGAGGTGCTCCGCAGGTGCCTCGCCGCTCGTGGGATCGCCACCGGACCCGCGATGCGACGGTTTGGATCTGACACACTCGATGTCCACGACCCGGAGGGCAATCGCATCGAGTTCTGGGCGAAGGGACGCTCGCCGGTCTGACGGGCAACCGTCCTGGGTTGTCGCCGGCGGCAGTGAGGAATTGCCCGTGGGGTTCTTGCGAGAGTCGACGCTCGCCCGGTTACCTCGGAGGAGGTAGGCCGACTAACCGGTTCGATCCCAGTATCGCCCACTTCGGGATCCCTT
>JAENVV010000066.1 GCA_016650365.1 Acidimicrobiia bacterium | reverse complement strand
TACTCCCCCGCTTCAGCAACACTCACAACGTCCATGACATAACTATACCGATGTCGGTAGTATTTTGTGATACCCCGGCCCCACGTTGTGACCGAAACTCACGGTGTTCTTCAGACGGACCAGCAGCACCGGTCCGAGTGGCGCGGGACCGACAAAGCCGAACAGGCCCTTAGAACTGTTACCAGCTTTCGACATCACAAGCCCCGCATCCCTCTATCGGAGAATCGTCCCCCAATCGGCCGGGCAGGTCTCCTGGAGTTCGAGTTGATCGCTGACCTCAGTTGGCAGGTCGCCTTCTGCCCCAGGGACAACACTGATTGACCCGCCGACGTAGGGATGCCAAATCTCGCCGGTTCCGCTGAACCAACTGTCAACAAACCCGTCCTCTGATGGGGCAGGGGCCGTCGGTAGCCCATTTTCGACGAGACACTCCTGGACCTTGACATACGCACCGTACAGGCGTCGTACCTCTTCTTCCGATGAGGGTGGAGCGGCGAAATGGCCGACGTCCACCGCCGACCCCAGGCAAGCATTCTGGACGGCGTTGTGTTGCTCGGGCTGGGTGATGTTTTCTGCGTAGAAGGTAGGATCTTGACCGTTGCCACCGATGATCTGGACCTCGAACCCAAACTTTGCCATGCACCACTGGCCCCACTCAAACCATTCGATACTCCCGGCCGGTGGCGGTGGCTCCGGGAAACTGTACTGAAGCATCAATTGTGCGACTGCCTGCTCCAACTCGTCTTCCGCGATGAGAACCGTCTCATCACCAATCTTTGACGTATCCGTCACCGGCAGGTCGGCAGGCTTTGTCGAAATCGACGACGGACTATCTGTGGCAGCTGTGCCCATGGGAGTCGGAGCACAAGCCGAAACCATGACAACCAAGGCTAGGAGCGACGACCGTCCCCACCCCGGAGATACCCCGAGCGATTTGCGCTTCCCGCGTCTATCCGTCATAAGACCACGGGTTCTGAGGGCACGCTTCGTTCCAGCGGCTCCAGTCACCGGGTGAAGACGGTTCCGGGAGGCCACCAAACGGAGTCCAGGCACCGTTCCCGTCGCGATAAGCCTCGAATGAAGGCACATCCACTTCTAAGCCAAGCCCCGCCAGGCAGGCGGACTGCTCCACGTACAGCAGGTACAGGACCATGAACTCGGCGTCAGTGCTCGGCGCGGGCGGGTTCGGGTATTGGTCAAACAAAGACTTCTGGCACCGTTCCATCACGGCCTGATCCCGCTCGGTGACAGCCTCACCAAAGAACCCCTCACCCGTTGGAGCCCGCTGGAACACAACCACAAGGTTGTCGGCGAGGCAGGCTTCGATGAAGTCATCCATTTCAACTTCGGTCAACGCCGGCCGAAGACGTTCCGTAGCATCGCCGATGTCCTCCTCGGAGAGCTCAGAAACCGGGTCCGGCCCACAAGACACAAAAAGGACAACCAACGAGCAGATCAAGGCTCTCACGTTCATGGCCCTCACCCCGGATCTCCGAAGACGTCCATGAAAGGCTACCTGCCACCACAGAATGATGCCCCATCCAGGGTGGCGAACGGACCGCGCCGTTCGGGTTATCGGCCGGGGTAGACGTCAGCAAAAATTGAGCCCCAATCCGCTGGACATACTGCCTGCACAGCCAACTGGGCCTGGAGCTCCGGACCGCCACTGGACCCGTCCATCGCCGGCGACATGACCGTTCCCCACGGATACGGATGCCAATCATCGGGTGAACCCCCATCGACCCACGACGATACAAACGCATCTTGCGATGGGGGCTCGACGGTGGCGAACCCATTCGCAACCATGCACTCGTATACCTGC
>JAENVV010000065.1 GCA_016650365.1 Acidimicrobiia bacterium | reverse complement strand
GATCGTGAACGTCGTCCTCCCCGGGACTTGTACGACAAGCTCGCCGCTCAAGGGTGGGTCGGGATCAACATTCCCGAGGAATACGGAGGCTCTGGAGGCGGTGCGGTCGAGGTGGCCATCCTTCTCGAAGAACTCGGCCGAGCGTTCCTCGATCTGTCCTTCTGGGTATTCCGGGCGGTCACCTGGGGCGGCCTAGCCATCAGCCGCGGCTCGGAAGAACTCAGACAAGAATTCCTGCCCAAGATCGCCGATGGCACCGCCACCGTGTGTTTCTCGCTCACGGAGCCAGACGCCGGATCCGATGCCGCTGCCATCAAACTCACCGCGGTAGCCGACGGCGACGACTTCATCCTCAACGGCCAGAAAGTCTTCACGTCGGGCTTCAAAGCGAGCGACCTCGACGTGGTCGCCACGCGCACCTCGTCGGAAGGACGCAAGCACAATGGCATCACCAATTTCCTGGTCGACACCGACGCTCCCGGATTGACCTGGGCGCCGATCGAAACGCTCGGGCATTGGCCACTTGGAACCGCCACGCTCTTTTTCGATGACGTCCGCGTTCCAAAAAGCCGCATGCTTGGCGAGTTGCACGAGGGATGGAAGGACCTTGGCGAGTTTCTCCGTTATGAACGGCTCTGCCTGTCGGCTGCCAGAACCGGAGCCGCCAAGGCAGCCCTGGCCGACGCCCTGGACTACGCACAGAATCGTCACCAGTTCAACCAGCCGATCGCCAAATTCCAGGCGATCAGCCATCGTCTCGCCGAGATGCAGATGATGACCGAGATTTCGGAAATGCTCGTCTACCGGTATGCCTTCCGACTCGACGAAGGCACGGCCACCGTCCGAGACGCGGCCATCCTCAAACTGTATGCCTGCGAGGCGTACAAAGAGATCGCCGATGAAGGACTGCAAATCCTCGGAGGGTACGGCTACACAATGGAGTACGACCTCCAGCGCCACTTCCGCGAATCGCGTCTCGGAGTTATCGGGGCAGGCACGTCCGATATCCAAAAGAACATCATCGCCAAGACGATGGGCATCTGATGGGCATCATCACCGACGAGGCGCGAGCCTGGGCCCAGCGTCCGTTTCCGAGCTACGCAGTTACCGTCAGCCGAACCGACATCCAGCGGTACTCACGAGCGATCGGAGAGACCGACCCGGTCTATTTCGACGTCGAGTCGGCCAGATCGTCGGGCCACCCCGACCTGCTCGCTCCCCCCTACTTCCCCTATACCGTGCGAGTACAAGCCGCTCACCTCGTTGATGCCGATCAGCTCGAGCCTGATGGGTCGGCGACAGCCGACGTACCGCCACTGCCAACCACCAAGGCAATGGCCGGCGAGACGGTCATCGAATTCGGCGATCCGATTCACGCCGGCGACACGCTCACCTTGGAAAAGCGGATCATCGACCTCTTCGAAAAGGAAGGGCGCACGGGGACGCTCGTGTTTGTGAAGACCGAATTCGTATTCACGAACGACACGGGTAACCAAGTGTTCCGAGAAGAGTTCACGAGGATCTATCGATGATCACCGTCGGCACCGAGATCCCGTCCATTGTCCGGACCCCAACGACCACCGACCTGTTCCAGTTCAGCGCGGCAGCCTGGTTGCTGCACCGCATCCACTACGACCTGCCCTTCACAACCGAACACGACGGTCACCCTGGTTTGCTGATTCACGGGCCCCTCCAGGGGACGTACCTGCTTCAAGCGGTTCAATGGTGGCTGGGACCTGAGACTCGACCGGTCCGCATCGCCTACCGGCACTCGGCCCCTGCCTACCTTGGCGATACCCTCGAGTGCGGAGGAACCGTGACCGCCATCTCGGCTGAAACCTTTGACGTTGACCTCTGGGCTCGCAAGCCCGACGGTACGGTTACAACGTCCGGCCAGGCAACCTTCGTTCTGCCGAAGCCCGCCGCAGCCGGCTAAATCCCGAGCCGATCAACGATCCCACGCAGATATCGGGCCTGCCCGGCATGCTGGATGTTGTCGCTCAGCACGCTCACGAGACGCACTCCCCTGGTGACCGGCGGATCATACGAACGGTCGATGATCTCGTCGAGGAGGCTCGGCGTCAGATCCCCTACATAGGCAAGACTGCGTTGCATCACAGCATCGTGATACTTCAACAAACCTTCCGACGACCCGGGCCGGATGGCCGCCACGTCATGCGGTCCATCGCCCTGCCCGAGGGCTTCGAAAGGCCGATCGACCCCGGTGATGGTCGCCCAACTCCGGTCTTCCCACAACTGTGAACCCCCGGCAAGGGCCGCTATGTGGTCATCCTGAATCCTGGTGAGATGCCAAACGAGCCAGGCGATCGAGTTGGCACCCGGCTCAGGCCGGTAGGTCAACCCTTCGTGCCCGAGTCCATCGGTCGCCTGATGAACAAGTTCATTAATCCGTCGGTAGGCCTCTTCGAGAACATGGCCAGTATCCATGGTTACTCCTATCTAGCTCGTTCGAGAGCTTCCCACACCCGACTCAACGCCGACCGGAACCCTGGATGGGTCAACATGTCAATCGTACGAGGCCGGGGTAGGTCAATCTCAATCGTCTCATACAGGTGGGAAGGTGCCGGGGTCAAGATCGATACCCGATCGGCCAACATCACCGCTTCCTCGGGATCGTGAGTAACCAGAACATAGGTGCGTGGATCAAGCTCCCAATGCGTCTCGAGCTCGACCCACATCTTCCTGCGGCTGATGGCATCGAGATGCACGAACGGTTCGTCTAGCAACATGACATCGGCATCGTGAGCAAAGCCGCGACCGATGCTGGCCTTGGTTTGCATCCCGAGCGAAAGCTGATGCGGCATCCGGTTCGCAAACTCCTTGAGACCCACAAGGTTGGTGTAATAATCCTTCACCCGGCGATACCACTCCGGGCCGCGCCCTTCGAACTCCGCGGATATCGCGACATTCCGATCGACTGGCCACCACGGGAGCAGGCGCGGATCCTGAAACACCATTGCCACATGCTGACGATGAATCCGCTCCCCGACAAAGGCGATAGTCCCATGACTCGGTGATTCGAGTCCGGCGATCAGGCTGAGGAGGGTTGACTTCCCACATCCGGACCTACCCATGACGGCATGGACACTGTGCGATTTCACCCGCAAGCTCAGGGCCGAAAACACGGCCTCCGATGACGGCCAGGAGAACTCAAGGTCGGTGATGTCGACTCCCATTCCAGATCTCCTTTCGAAAACATGCCCCGTATCGGGACACCGATATCATATGTCATGTATATTGCATGATCGAGGGCTCGGAGCGACAGCCGTCAGATATGGAGACGCGATGTCGTGAGCTGAGTCCTGTATACGCAGCCAAGGAGGAGAACTGGTGAAGCGAAAGACCATAAAGTGGCTCGCCCTATTTACGTTGTTAGCGATGGTGCTATCGGCGTGCGGATCGGGAGACACGGCCCCCGCTGACGGGGTAACCGCAGAAGAATTGCAAGCAGCCCTGGATGACGCGGCAGCGGCCCAAGCCGCCGCCGAAGCCGCCCAAGCCGCCGCCGATCAGGCAATCGCGGACGCCGCAGACGCGGTCGCAAATGCAGGAGCTCCAGCCGTTGACGCAAACCAACCGGCCAGCGTCATCCGGTTCGCATTCGCCCCGGATCCGGTCTGGGACTACCTGACTGATACGGCGGTTCTGGCGACCTGGGAAGAAACCAACAACATCCGTATCGTCACCAGTAGCACCTGGGACGAATTCACGTACTTTGCGGGCGGTCATGGCGACATCGTGTCGATGGGGACCCAAGAGATCCCAGTTCTCGAGTCCGAGACTGCCATCCGAACGGTGACCTTCGGTAAGTACAACTTCCAGCGTTCGCCCATGATGAAACGGGCTGGAGATCCCTATGAGACGCTGGCCGACGTTCCGCTCGGATCGAACATCTGTGTCAGTAGTCCGGTATCGAACACCGGGTTCTGGACGGTGGCTGCCCAGCAATTGCATGGACTCGACTATCGAGTCGGTGGCGGTGACTTCAACCTGGTCGTGAACGATCACTTCGTCAACCCGACGAACCTGCTCCGTGGCGACTGCGAAGTAGCCGTAGTCATTCCTGAGGCAGCTGCTCCGCACCTGCGGACTGGTGAAATCGAGTTGATGTATGACGGTCTGATGCCGTTCCAGCTCTACACCACGTTCTCAGGTATCGACGACGGCCAGAACCATGTCATGTCGAACCTGTTTACGGCCACCGAAGAGTGGTACGACAGCCATCCGGATGAGGCCAAGGCCTTCCTCCAGTTGTGGCAGACCGGGATCGACCTCTGGGTTCAGAACAAGGCCGAAATTGTCGCTTCCTATCCGCAGCATTTCGCGGTTGAAAGTGAAGAGGACATCGCCTGGATGATCGACTTCATGGCGGGACCGAACGACTGGTTCGTCGACTCCGTCTACATGGACCAGGACTGGATCGATGCCGAAGTCCTCATCTATGACCTGATGACTGAACTAAATCCGGACAACCCGAATGTACTTCCAGCCGACTGGACGATGCCTCGCTTCGACCCGATCGCGCCGTAGGCCGACAACAGTGGAGGTGCCGGGCGCGGTAAGAACCCGCCCGGCACCTCCATCGTCTACTCAAAGGAGCAATCGCCAGTGGTAGCCGCCACCGATCCAGATATCCAACATACGACTGAAGAGCAGCTTGCCCAACAGGCCAGGCG
>JAENVV010000064.1 GCA_016650365.1 Acidimicrobiia bacterium | reverse complement strand
GTGTGCTCGACATGCAACCACGTCTCTATCGGCACCGCCGATTGATCATTACCACCACCCCGACGGTCGAAACACACCAGATCGAGGAGTACCTGGGACTCGTAACGGGGGCGGCGATTCTCGGCGCCAACGTGTTCAAAGACTTCTTTGCGGGGATCACCGACGTGATCGGCGGGCGCTCGGCCAACTATGAGCGTGAGCTACTCAAGGCCAAGAACCTGGCGATCGAAGAGATGACCAGCGAAGCCTCACATCTCGGCGCCGATGCAGTGGTTGGCGTGGATCTTGACTACGAGACGATCGGCGCCAATGGATCGATGCTGATGGTGACGGCGTCGGGAACTGCGGTTCGCCTTGGCCCCATATCCAGCGTCTCTCGCTAGCACCCAAATCAGTACCCGGTTTCCTCTCACAAATCGACTCCTGACTAACCTACGGGCAACAGGAGACGAAGTTTGAACTTTGACTACCCAGCTCATACCGAAATCACCCGCCGGCGCGTCCGGGCCTTCTTGGCCGAGCAGCTACCAACGGATTGGGCAGGCTTTGGTTCCCTTGAAGGGGCCGCCTATGACTCGTTCGTCCAGGAATGGCGCAACACGTTGTATGAGCACGGATGGCTGGCCGTCACCTGGCCGAAGGCATATGGAGGAGCCGGCCTGACCGAGATGGACGAGGTCGTGGTGGCCGAGGAACTTACCAGGGCCGGGGTGCCGACCGGTGGCCCCACCGATGCCTTTGGGATTGGCATGCTCGGTAATACCCTGCTTGAACTCGGCACGGAGGAACAGCGTCAATACTTCTTGCCGCGCATCCTGTCTGGCGAAGACCGGTGGTGTCAAGGCTACTCAGAACCAAATGCAGGTTCGGATCTTGGTAGCGTCGGCACCCGGGCAAGCCTTGACGGGGATGAATGGATTATCAACGGCCAGAAGATCTGGACTTCGGCCGGACAAATTGCCAACTGGATTTTCCTTCTATGCCGTACCGATCAGGAAGCCCCCAAGCATCGAGGAATCACTTTCATGCTGTGTCCAATGGACCAACCCGGCATCGAAGTTCGGCCCATCGAGATGATATCTGGTGACTCTGAGTTCAACGAGGTCTTCTTCTCAGACGCCAGAACCCGTCGCGAGTATGTCGTCGGCCAGGTCAACGATGGATGGCGAGTAGCGATGGCACTGCTCGGCTTTGAACGCGGAAAAGCTGCCGCGGTTGCTCCACTGGCATTCCGAGCCGAATTGGACCGGCTTATCGACTACGCCCGCGACTTCGGCAAGCTCGAGAATCCGCTGGTCAGAGACCGACTCATGACCTGTTACGCCAAGGTCGAGATCATGCGATATTCCGGATACCGAGCCCTCACCAATTTCGAAAAGGGTATCGCCCCCGGACCCGACTCGGCCTTGACCAAAATCTTCTGGTCCGAATATCATCAGGAGGTCACCGAACTCGCCATGGACATCATGGGGACTGTCGGGCTGGTACCGGTCGGACGACCTCCGTCGAGCGCCTTCACCACCGACGATCCGGGAGCTTCGAACTCGACGGCATCATGGCAGAACGTATTCTTGAACTCCCGGGCCGGAACCATCTATGCGGGAACCTCAGAAATCCAACGAAACATCGCTGGCGAGATGATCCTGGGATTACCCAAGGAACCACGGTAGATCATGGATCTTGCGATCATGACCGAGCCACAGGTGGGCGGCACGTACGAAGAGATCCTGACGGTCGCCCGCTGGGCGGAAGCGAACGATCTCGTTTCCTTCGCAAGGTCTGATCACTACTACGGGTGGGGACGCGAGCCGAAGCCAGATGCCACCGATGCGTTTGCCACCCTGGCCGGCCTGGCCAGAGAGACAAACCGTATCGAGCTGGCGGTTCTGGTTGCCCCATTCACCTTCAGACACCCGGCCGTGGTTCTCAAGAACGCAACAACCATCGATCAGATGTCGGCAGGTCGCCTGGCGCTCGGGGTGGGGACTGGCTGGAACGAGGAAGAACATGTGGCATACGGTATGCCATTTCCACCGTGGCCAGAGCGCTTTGCTCGGCTTGAAGAAGGGCTCGCATACCTGCGCGCGGCGTTCGATGATGGTCGGTTCCAGGGAACGTACTACCAACTCGATGCGTCGGTTGAGCCCAAAAAGACCGGGGATTTACCCATAATCGTCGGAGGTTCCGGCCCGAAACGGACCCTGGAGCTGGCGGGACGATACGCCGATGAGTACAACGTTTTTGTGTCCGACCCGGCGACTATCTCCGCCCGGGTCCAGGTCCTCCGCCGATCAGCCGAAGCCGCCGGACGGGATCCCGACTCCATTCGGGTCTCGGTGATGGGTCCGATTATCGCTCATCAAAACCGGTTCGGATATGAGGACATACTCGCCGCCAGGGCCGCCAAACGAGGGGTCAGTGTTGCCGATCAAGAACTCCGCTGGCGCTCTGCCTTTTTGCCGATTGGAACGACCGACCAGGTAGGCGAAACTCTTGCCGAGTTCGAGTCAGCCGGGGTGAGTCGCTACTACGTGCAGTTCGTAGACCTTCCATCGGTGGACCAACTCGACGAAGCATTCTCGGGTATTCCGCGCTGATCGGGCTACTTCAGCCAGCGACTACCATTCCCACTCATGTCGGATCTCCTCGTAATAGAAAACTTGCATGCCTCCGTAGATGAGACGCCAATCCTCAACGGCGTCAACCTCATCGTCAAAGCTGGAGAAATCCATGCACTGATGGGCCCGAATGGGTCCGGGAAGTCGACCCTGTCGAAGGTTCTCATGGGCCATCCGTCCTATAAGGTGACCGCCGGCACGATCTTCTTCAAAGGCATTGACGTCACGTCGATGTCGCCAAATGATCGAGCAAACCTCGGAATGTTCATGGCTTTTCAACACCCTGAGGCGATTCCGGGAGTCTCCGTGGTCCAGTTCTTGCGTCAGGCCCTGGCGAATCGAACCGGCATCGACTACACCGTCCTCGAGTTGCGTCTCAAGGTTATGGACGCCATGCGCGATCTTGAGATGGACTCGGCCTTTGCCGATCGTTATCTGAATGAAGGTTTCTCCGGTGGAGAGAGAAAGCGCAATGAGATCCTCCAAATGGCGATTCTTGAGCCCGATATCGCCATCCTCGACGAAACAGACTCAGGACTCGATATCGACGCCCTCCGGACTGTTGCTGACGGTGTCAACAAGCTGACAGGCGACGAACGCGCCTTCCTCATCATTACTCACTACCAACGGCTCCTCGACTACGTAAAGCCCCATCATGTCCACGTGTTCGGAGATGGAGCCATCCAGCTGTCAGGAGGCATGGAACTCGCCGAACGCCTCGAGGCCGACGGTTACGAGTCGTTCCGACCAAGCTGATGGATGTTCGTAGGGATTTCCCAATCCTTAATTCAAATGACATGGCGTTCCTCGATTCTGCGGCCAGTTCGCAGAAGCCAGAGGCTGTCATCGCGGCAATGGACACCATGCTGCGATCCGGGTACGCCAACGTACATCGTGGAGCCTACCGATTGTCCGCCGAAGCAACCGATGCCTACGAGGCAGCCCGGGCCAAGGTAGCCGCCTTCATTGGAGCCTCCTCCCCGCGAGAGGTGATCTTCACTCGGGGAACCACCACCGCGATGAATATGCTCGCCGCCAAGTGGGGCGGTGACCGACTCGTTCCCGGTGACAATGTTGTCCTATCCGTGATGGAACATCACGCCAACCTGGTCCCCTGGCAGTTCCTCAAAGGCCTGGAACTCCGCTTCGCCAACCTCACCGATGATTACGCGCTCGATATGAATAGCCTTCGCAACCAGGTCGATGAACGAACGAGGATTATCTCCATCACGGGAATGTCGAATGTTCTCGGCACGATCACACCGATCGACCAGATCCGGGCCGTGGCCGACACGGTCGGCGCAACGGTTATCGTCGACGGTGCCCAGTTGGTGCCTCATTTACCCGTCGACGTCCAGACACTCGGGGCTGACTTCCTCGCCTTTTCGGCTCACAAGATGCTCGGACCCACCGGGATCGGTGTTCTGTGGGGACGAATGGAACTACTTGACGAAATGGAACCATTCGAGGGCGGCGGCGAAATGATCGATGAGGTCGGGCTGTTTGCGTCGACCTGGGCGCCGGTGCCGCACAAATTCGAGGCAGGCACGCCACCGATCGTCGAGGCGATCGGTCTTGGGGCTGCCGTCGACTATCTCACCGACCTGGGGATGGACGCCGTACGTAAGCACGACACGGAGTTGACTATCTACGCTCTCGAACAACTCGCTACGGTCCCCCACGTCACCGTCTATGGGCCAACCGACCTCAACATCCGGGGCGGGACGATTTCCTTCACACTCGGCGACATCCACCCTCACGACCTCTCGACGATCCTCGATGAGAACGGAGTTGCGGTCAGAGCCGGCCACCATTGTGCTCGTCCGCTGATGGATCACCTAGGTATTCCTGCGACGGCTCGAGCTTCGTTCTCGGTATATTCATCGATCGATGAGGTCGACCGACTCGTGGCCGGGCTCGAGCTGGCCGCAAAACTATTCGGCATTGCGAGCTAGGTTATCCCTCGTGGGACTTGACAGCCTGTACAAAGAAGTCATCCTGGATCACTACCGGAACCCTCGTAATCGTGCCGAGCTTGCCGACGTCCATCGGCACGCCGATGGCAACAACCCGCTCTGCGGCGACAAGATTTCGCTTGACCTGACGATCGACGGCGACATCGTGGCCGGTATCTCGGTTCAGGGACAAGGGTGCTCCATCTCGCAGGCATCCGCATCACTCATGTCCGAGGCCATCAAAGGTAAGAACCTTCAGGAGATCGCTCGTCTCCGCCAGCTGTTCTCAACCATGATGACGAGCGACGAGGCCATCGTCGATCCGGATCGTCCCGGGGCGGTGCTCGGCGAACTTGAGGCCCTGGCCGGCGTCAAGGCCTTTCCGGTTCGGATCAAGTGTGCCAGCCTGCCATGGGCCACCCTCGACGTCGCCTTGGCGGGGGACGCCGAACCGGCCACTACCGACTGAGGTCTCACTGTCGAGGATCGCCCAAGGACTTGCTCGACGAGGCTTCAGCTGGCCCGGCTCAGCCAGCCGATCAGGTCGACTTCGATAGCGGACCGCTGTGAGGCGACCCATCGCCGCCGCAATTGCCGTCGTTCGTTTTCGTCGAGGCCACCCCAGATCCCAAACCGCTGACCGGTCGTTACCGCGTAATCCAGGCAATCCAAACCAACCGGGCAGTCTCTACACACTGCTTTTGCCCTGGCAATGTCAAGGACCGCCGCGCCGGTCTCACCAACCGGGAAGAACAGATTGTCAGTCTGGTGACGGCAGGAAGCCCGTTCCCGCCAGTGGGTCTCGCCAGGTTCAAAATCGTCCATACTGGAAGACTATCGCACTTTAGTGCTAAAATCAAGCAGGAAGATGTCTACCCGATAATGCCACCTTCGGTCATCCCTTTGAGATCGAGGGCTAGGTCGAGCTCTTCGGCAGTCATGACCCCCTTTTCGAGAGCGACTTCACGCACATTGCGGCCGCTGGCAAATGCCTCCTTGGCAATCTCGGCTCCTTTGTCATAACCGATGTGCGGATTCAGTGACGTGACGACGATGATGTTCTTCTCAACAAGTTCACGAGCCCTATCGGCGTTGGCCTCAATACCGTCAATGCAACGCGACCGCAGCGTCGCCGCCGCCGTCGCCAGAATGGAGATCGACTCGTCGAGATTGGACGACATCACCGGCATCATCACGTTCAGTTCAAAGTTACCGTTTGCACCGGCCCAGGTGATGGCGGCGTCGTTGCCGATGACCTGGGCAGCCACCTGCATGGTCATCTCAGGCATCACAGGATTGACCTTCCCTGGCATGATCGAGGACCCGGGCTGCAGGGACGGCAAGCGAATCTCGGAGATCGCCGTCCGAGGCCCGGAGGACAACCACCGCAGATCGTTGGCAATCTTGAACAGTGATACGGCGATGGTCTTCAGCGTGCCCGACACGGCGACGGCCGCATCCTTGGCTGCCTGTGCTTCGAAGTGATTGGGGGCCTCGCGGAACGGTAGCCCGGTCCGGCGGGCGATCTCAGCGATCGTGTCGCGGGCGAAGCCGGCCGGGGCATTCAGCCCGGTGCCAACCGCGGTGCCCCCGAGAGCCAGCTCTTCCACCTCGGTTACCACCTTCTCGAGCCGAGACACGCCATACCCCACTTGAGCGGCGTATCCGGAGAACTCCTGACCGAGCGTCACCGGGGTGGCGTCCATGAGATGAGTCCGACCCGATTTGACCACATCGACAAACTCGACAGCCTTGGCGGCAAGCGACTCCTGCAAGCTCTTCAAGGCGGGAATCAAATCTTCGTAAATGGCGGCCGCGGCAGCGATGTACATCGCGGTCGGAATGACGTCATTTGATGATTGGCCATAATTGACGTGATCGTTGGGGTGAACGGGCCGATCTCCAGCTGCTGCTCCCAAGACGACGGCAGCCTGATGGGCGATTACTTCGTTGGCATTCGTGTTCGTCGACGTCCCCGAACCGGTCTGAAATATGTCCAGGACGAACTGGGCGTCAAGCGAGCCTGCGATAACCTCTTCGGCCGCCGTCACGATGGCGGCAGCCTTGTCGGCGGCAACGTATCCGTCGCGCCCATTGATGACCGCTGCCGAAGCCTTGACGATACCGAGAGCCCAGATGAACCGACGACTGAACTTCCGATCGGAAATCGGAAAGTTCTCAAAGGCGCGCTGGGTTGACGCACCATAAAAGGCCCCAGTTGGCACCTGAACTTCTCCCATGGAGTCGCGTTCGATTCGGTATTCCACAATGTCTCCTTCAAGGCTTTTGAGCAACCAAGACTAGGCCCTGCCCGGCTGGTTTCGAGTCCGGTGGATACCGATAATTCACAGCTCGTGTACCGTTGGACGAAGATGCGACTGACCAATTTTACTTCGAGCACCGGTTCGAACCTGGCCGGATTGGTGTGGGCCGGGAACCCGGAGCACACGATCCTCCTGGTTCATGGCCTGGGATCGAACGCGAGGACGTGGATCCGGGTCGCAGAGCTCCTCAATGCCAAAGGTTCTCAGGTGGTCGCATACGATCAGCGATCGCACGGTCAATCCGAGCAGGTTGGAGCGGGGTTCGATTTCAAAACATACGTAGCCGATCTGCAACTCGTAATCGGTTCTGTAGCGACGGCTCCCCCGGTCACCGTTGGACAATCCTGGGGAGGCAATGTGGTGGTGGAACACGGCGCCCACCATGAGATCACGACAACGATTGGCATCGACGGCGGGTTCATCCGACTCGCCGATCGGTTTCCTGTTTGGGAGGACTGCGCCGACGTGCTGGCCCCTCCCCGTTTCGCGGGGGCCACCCGGCCCGCCGTCGAGGGCTATTTGCGAACGGCACATCCCGACTGGTCAGACATTGCAATCGAAGGAGCACTGGGAAATTTCGAGCCTCAGCCAGACGGGACCGTCATGCCGTATCTCCAGTACGACCAACATATGGCGATCCTACGGTCTCTCTGGGAGCATGACCCGGCGGTGGCACTGGCTCATGTGTCTGTCCCCACCCACGCCATCATGGCCCGACCCGGCCTCGCCTCCAATGTTGATCCACGCACGATGGGATTTGACGAGATCGTTCTTCTCACCGGCGATCACGATCTGCACCTTCAGCAACCCGAACGCGTAAGCGAACTCATCTGGGGGATGACCACATGGGGCCTTTGACCTTGATCGGGTCTGCCGAAACCAGTCCAGGAATGGTGAAGGTCCACCGCACCATATTGGCTTCGCTACCTCCGCAACCGCAGGTGGTCTATCTCGATACCCCCTACGGGTTTCAGGAGAATGCCGACCTGATCTCGGCCAAGGTACAGGACTATTTCGACGTATCCCTCGGCCAATCGGTTGAGATCGCTTCTTTACGAAACGCCGCCGAGGCATCCCAGGCCAGCGTTGAGGCGTTTCGAATTGCGATCGAAGGGGCCGATTACATCTTCACCGGGCCCGGCAGCCCCTCCTACGCGTTGACCCAATGGCAACAGGTTGACGCGGCTCGTTCATTGATTCGCGCCTCAGCCTCAGGAGCCGCCATCTGTCTGGCCTCGGCGGCGGCCGTCACGGCCGGGCGATACGCCATCCCGGTATATGAGATCTACAAGGTTGGCCAGGCTCCCTTCTGGCTCGACGGTATGGACCTCTTCTCCGACATCGTCGGCGTCGAGGCGGTCGTCGTTCCGCATTGGGACAACAGGGATGGCGAACATCACGACACCAGATACTGTTTCGTCGGCCGTCGCCGACTTGACGAACTCATCGCCCAGCTTCCCCACCCGTTGCCGATTATCGGGATAGACGAACACACCGCGGTGACCTTTCACGACGGACAGGTCAGCGTGACCGGTCGCGGACGGTTGACGGTCACGATTGGTCAGGCAGAAGAAACTCTCGCCACCGGCGACACCGCCGCCTTGGCAGACTTGGTGCCATCACGATCGATTACCGTCCCGACGCCACCCGCCCAGTCCGAGCCTTCGGATTTTCATACGGCTCTTGGTGAAGGCGAGGTCCTGGCGGCCGCCGACGTCATCCTCACCAACCTCAGCGAGGGCCGAACGGAGCAAGCCCGTCGGATGGTCGTGGAGCTAGCCAAGACGGCAGGCACGGCGACTGATCCGGAGGAGCTGATACAACCGTTCGTCGATCTTCTCATGGATGCGCGTAACCGGGCACGGACCCGCGATGACTTTGAGGAGGCCGACCGGATACGCGATGCCCTCCTTGCGTCGGGTATCGAGATTCAAGACGGCAAGGGAGCCAGCCAGTGGCACCTCAAGGGCGAAGAAGGTCGGCATAGCCGAGATAGTGATCATCGAGATCGTCCCTGATTCGGTTCGGTCGCTCGTCAAGCGCGACTACTGACCGAACGAGCAGGTCCACCAGACCCCGATAGTCCTGAATCGAAATGATCTCCGGGGCAACCTTTGCCGGGCGCTCCCCTGCTTCTACGCCCGACAAGTCACCCATATTGTGATAGTTGCCGAGGGCGAGACACAGGCAGGTTGACTCATAACCGTAGGCTCCGAAGGCGGTCGCCTCACATGATCCGCCGGGCATCAGCTTGCGCTGAAACTGGAAGCCGGGCTTGCGTTTGGTCAACTCCACCGCCACATCGGTCATCACTTCGGTCAACCGGGGGCTGAACACCGAGGATGCATCTCCCACTCGAACGACCGGACCACCACCGATGGGCGACTCGGCATAACTCCGTGACATTTCAACGCATATCAGGCGGGTCCCTTCCCGGATCGTCCCGGTGGTGGCCGCCGCGATGGCACCGATAAAGCCCACCTCCTCTGCCCTGGTCAGCAGTACTCCGACATGGGCAGCCGCGCTGACCTTGCGCAATCGATCAAGAGTCTCCAGCGCGGCAGACACGCCGGCCAAATCGTCGCAAGCCGGCGCATACAGATGGCCACCCCGAATCCCGAGTTGCCTGGTGGTGAATGCCCACCGCCCGATGTCCCCGACCTCGCAACCAGAGCCAGAAGTTCGCAGGATGCCGGTACGTTGCCTGCCTGACCGTTCGATCGTCTCAATACGCGCCGCCCGTCGTCCCCCGGCGCCGAAGACATGGACCCCGGCGCCCACAAAGTACGCGTCAAGGACGCCGCCCCGAAACTCATAGGCGAACCGTCCCGCTGACAGCTTCTCGGTGAGCACGAATCCGGGGTGATCCATATGAGCCGTGATCCAAACCGGCGAACGCCGGGAGCGACTTTGCCGGGTAATCACGAGATTGCCAGACGTATCCGAAACGATCCTCAGGTCGCTGCGTCGGGCAACCCAGCGACGAACCCAGTCGATTACGGCCTCCTCACGGCCGGCCACCGATGGCAGGGCGGTGAGTTGTTCAAGCCATTGGATCATGCGACGAACTCCAGAATCGTGGCCATCAACACCGCAAATTCATCACGGTGCATCGAATGGCTGCTCTCGGGTACGGTGACAAACCGGATGAGACCGTTCAGATCGGCGAGTCCCTGCCCCAGCGCCGGGGGAACCAGTGAACCGAGGGCGGGATCGGATCCAACCAGCAAGGTAGGGACCGCAAGTTTGGACGTGATCGACACCAGATTCCAGTCCGGGTTATGCCAGATCGTTTGCTGGGTAACCGAAAGTGACGACTGCTGAAGGGCTTGGGCCTTGATCCGAGCATCTTCCAGGTGCCAGGTCGGGTTGTCGGCAGAGACTCTGGCAGCGGTCAGTGGAGCCTGGTAGGCGGCCGTGAACATATCGATGGCAATCTCTGGGGACAGGACGACAAGTGCCGGATCAAGCAGAACGAGCCGCTTTCCGAACCGCGGATTCTGATCGAAAAGGGTCACGGCGATCGACCCACCTAACGAGTGACCGATCACGACATCCCAATCGTCCCCCAGTTCCGCGACGTCTGCGGCGTACGCCGCCAGCGAATAATCATCAATGTGGGCGCTCCCACCATGTCCGCGGAGATCGGGGGCCGTTACCTGGAAGCCCGCTTGTACCAGACTCGGGCCAACTCGCCACCAGCCTTCGGAATTTGATCCGAGGCCGTGGATCAGCAGTACTCGTCGTCCTGACTCTCCGGAGACACGGACCGCCAGTTCCACGATCGCTCCCTACTTGAGCCGGGAACGAAGAGCCTCGTACCCACCTGCTTCGAGCTCCGTGGCCAGCTCGGCTCCTCCGCTCTCGACAATCCGACCTTCCATCATCACGTGGATCCGATCCGTTGTCAGGTACCGAAGAATCCGGCTGTAGTGGGTAATGAGCAGGATGCCGACGTCAGGACCTCGCATCGCCTCAACGGCCTCGGCCACTTCGCGAACGGCATCAATGTCGAGCCCTGAGTCAATTTCATCCAGAATGGCCACCTTCGGTTGCAAGACGGCCATCTGGAAGATCTCCGACCGTTTCTTCTCACCGCCCGAAAGATCCTGGTTCACCGATCGAGTAAGAAACCTCGTCATGTCGAACTGTTCACCAGAGGCGACGATCCGACGCTCGACTTCGGCCGCCTCGATTCCCGACTCATCGGCAGCTTCCCGCAAGAAGTCGATCAGTTTGACCCCGCGGATCTCCACCGGATACTGGAACCCCTGGATCAAACCCATCCGAGCCCGTACGTCGGTTGGCTCACCGAGCAGATCGCGACCGTCGAGGCGAGCCTGGCCGGTCACGGTGTAGACCTCCTTGCCGGCCAGCACGTGACAGAGTGTCGACTTGCCGGAACCATTCGGTCCCATGATGGCGTGAATCTGGCCGAACGGTACTTCCAATGAGAGTCCCTTGAGGATCTCCACCTCGCCGACCGAGGCGTGCAGGTCAACTATTTCCAATGCCAGGTTCATGCGGAGTCCTTGCTTCGGGCCTGAATCACACCGTCGACGATGCGCACCTCGTAAACGGGCACCGGGGTCGTAGCCGGGAGCGACTTGGGCACCCCGGTCGTTACATCAAAGGAAGACCCGTGACGGGGACACTCGACTTCCATATCGAACAGTTCGCCCTCGGCCAAAGAAGCCTCGGCATGCGAACAAAGATCACCGATGGCGTAGACATCGCCTCCGACAAGGAAAAGCGCCAGGCGCTCTTCCCCAACGTCATATCGCTTCCCGACCTCGTTCTCAAGATCCGATAGCGGCCCAAGCGTGGTCCAGTCTTTCATCCGAGCCGTCCCGCTTCTTGAGCAGCAACGAACTTCCGTTCGACTTCGTCACGAACCGGGGCCGCCACTGCTTGGGCAGGAAGCTTGTCGATCACTTCGTCGAAAAAGCCTTTGACCAGGACGCGTTCGGCCCGTTCCCGGCCGATCCCGCGGCTAGCCAGGTAATAGAGATGTTCCTCTTCGAGAGGGCCGACCGTCGAGCCATGCCCGCACACCACGTCATCGCAAAGGATTTCCAGGTTGGGCACCGACTGAGCTTTCGCCCCGGCGGATAGAACCAGGTTGCGATTGTTCTCGAATGCAGAGGTATTCGTCGCCTGTTCCTCGATACGCAGCAAACCGGTGAAGATGGACTCTGCCTGATCCTCGACCGCGCCTTTCAACAAGACGTCAGACGAGGTGTTCCGGCCACGATGATTGAGAACCATCCGATAGTCGAGAACCTGCTGTCCGTCGCCAAACGACAATCCGTTCAGAAGGTATGACGAGCCGTCGCCATCGAGGTCTACGGACAGATCAAGGCGTCCAAGCGCACCACCGAGACCAACTTCACCCATCTTCATTGAGGCGTCGCGACCGAGTCGGACCCGCTGGTAGCCGAGTCCCTGCGTCTTACGACCCCAGGTTTGGACCGAAGTCATGAAAAGCCGGGCACCCGATCCCAGAGTCGACTCGACCACCGGCGCCGCGGCTAGATCGGCTTCCGACGAACGGAACAGAAGAACCACTGAAGCCTCGGAGTTGTCTTCAAGGGCGATGGCGATATGCGGAAACGAGATCGTTCCAGCGGAGACCGACTGTACATCGATAACTATCGGGTCCGCCACGACGGTGTTGCGAGAAACCTGAACGAACAAACCATCGCCGGAAAATGCCGCGTTGCCCGCCAGAAAAATGTCATCGGACCGATCAGCAACCGCCCTACCAAAGAGCTCGCTGTCATCATCTGCGAGCTCGGCAAACGTACCCATTCGGACGCCGTCAGGCGCATCCCCGGTGACCGATACAAAACCATCCACCACCCGAGCGGACACTCGTTCGACGCCGATCGGGGCAGCCAGGTCATCGCCGGGAGCGGACGGCACCGTCAGATCCTCGATGGTGAAATCGAGGTCAATGTACTTCCAGTGCTCATCGGCCTGGGTTGGCATCGCGGAGGCTTCGAATGCCGCCAGACCGGCCCGGCGTCGTTCGGCGAGAACGGCTGGCTCACCTGCGAGGCGACGTTCGGCAATAGATCGATCTAGCACGGGACTCCTGGTAGATTATCGGAAGCCTGTATCGTAGGGCACCGGCGTACGTGTGCGAAACCCGCCTGGCCATTCGGCGAGCCTGCTCGGGGAAATTCCGGCGTCCCGGCTTTCCACCCCCAGGGCCGCCTGGTCTTCGCTTCGGTCACCCGGACAGTGCCCTCCCCGGGCATTGCCACAACTAAAGAGGCCAAAATTCCTTTGCGCTACGACGTAACCCCTGATAGCGTGGCGAGGCGGGCAATAACATAAGGGGAAATACGTCTTGGCATCTCGAAACCGGGATTCTATTTCGGTGTCTGACACCGTTGGCATGTACCTTGAACGCGTCTCCGATCACCAGCTTCTTACTGCCGAAGATGAAGTTTCGCTAGCCAGGGCCATGGAGGCCGGCCGAAAAGCTCAAGTCAAGCTTGATGCTGGCGACAAACTCACTCCAGCCGATCGAGCCAAGTTGTATCGCCTGGTCCACTCCGGCGAAGAAGCCAAGATGGTCTTTATCCGATCGAACCTTCGCCTGGTGATTTCGATCGCCAAACGCTACGCCGGTCGTGGACTCGACTTGCTCGATCTCATCCAGGAGGGAAACCTCGGCCTCATTCGGGCTGTCGAAAAATTCGATTGGCGAAAGGGATTCAAGTTTTCAACATACGCCACCTGGTGGATTCGTCAGGCCATCACCCGGGGGCTTGGTAACCAGGCTCGCACCATCAGACTCCCCGTTCATATGGTGGATGTAGTCCGAACGGTTCAAGAGACCGAGCAACTTCTCACCGAGGAACTTCGCCGAGCCCCGACTCGTGCCGAAATAGCCGAATCGTCCGGGTTGGACCTCGAGCGAGTTGACGCGGCATTGGCAGCGCCCTCTGACACCGTTTCGTTGGATCGCCCGGTCGGCGACGAAGGCGATGCCGCCCTCCAGGACTTCATTGAAGATGACCGGATGCCCGATCCATTCAGCCACGCCGCCGAAGTGATGAGGCGCCATCACCTGATCAATGCGCTGGATGTGCTCGAACCGGTTGAACAGAAAATCCTCTACCTCAGATTCGGGCTGGATGGGGGCGAGTCCCGAACCCTCAGCGACGTCGGGAAGGTCTTCAACCTGACCAGGGAGAGGGTTCGCCAGATCGAGGGACGAGCGTTGGCTAAGCTACGCCATCCGTCCTCACTAGTCGATCTGGAGTCACTGCTCTAAATGGATCTCGTCGCAGATTTCTTCAATGATTCGTCGTTCATATTCATTTTCATCCTCGGAGCGGCCGGCGGCCTCATGGGAGGGATTCTGGCTGGCAGGAGCGCTTCGGCGGCCAGTTCGATCATCATCGGAGCGGTTTTCGGAGTGATTACGTCCATTATCGCCGCATGGTTGAATGCTCCCGACCTCGTACAGGTGGGCGGCTTTCCGCTCCTCTGGGCGGCCGGAGGCGGGTTGGTAGCCTCATACGCAATCAGCCGCTCAAGCGGCTGATTGGGTTCTTAGGCTAAGTCAGAGAAGGTCGTTACCCGACGGCTCCGGCTTCCATCATGTTGAGTTCGATGAGACGGTTCATCTCAACCGCATACTCCATCGGAAGCTCCTTGATGATCGGCTCGATGAACCCGGCTACCACCATTGAGGTTGCTTGTTCTTCGGTAAGGCCCCGCGACATCAAGTAGAAGAGTTGCTCTTCGCCGACCTTTGACACGGATGCCTCGTGGCCGATCTCAGCATCGTTCTCTTCGATCTCCATCGACGGATAGGTGTCAGATCGCGACGCGTCATCGAGAATCAGCGCATCGCACCGGACAAACGACTTGACGTTCTTGGCACCGGGCTCAACCCGGACCAGACCTCGATATCCGGCCCGTCCCCCGCCCTTGGAGATGGACTTGGAGATGATCGTCGAGGTCGTATTCGAGGCAGCGTGCACCATCTTGGCGCCGGCATCCTGATGCTGACCTTCGCCGGCGAAGGCAATCGAGAGCACCTCACCGTGGGCGCCAGGCTCAAGCATCCAGACGGCCGGGTACTTCATGGTCAGCTTGGACCCGAGGTTGCCATCGATCCATTCCATGGTCCCGTTGGCGTATACCGCGGCTCGCTTGGTAACGAGGTTATAGACGTTGTTTGACCAGTTCTGAATCGTCGAATAGCGACACCGTCCGCCCGCCTTGACGACGATCTCGACGACCGCCGAATGGAGCGAATCCGAGGACCAGACCGGCGCCGAACAGCCTTCTACGTAGTGCACGTAGGCGTTTTCGTCGACGATGATGAGCGTGCGCTCAAACTGACCCATGTTTTGCGAGTTGATGCGGAAATATGCCTGCAATGGTTGATCGACGTGAACGCCCGGGGGCACATAGATGAAGGACCCACCAGACCAAACCGACGAATTGAGAGCCGCGAACTTGTTGTCGTTGGGAGGGATGATCGTGCCGAAGTACTCCTGAACGAGTTCCGGATAGTCGCGAACGGCGGTATCCATATCGCAAAAGAGGACGCCGAGGGATTCAAGATCATCCCGATTGCGGTGGTAGACCACTTCCGACTCGTACTGGGCTGTCACGCCGGCGAGATACTTACGCTCCGCCTCCGGGATGCCGAGCTTCTCGTAGGTGTCCTTGATCTCGTCAGGGACCATATCCCAGTCTTTGGCCTGTCCGTCCATCGGCTTGACGTAGTAATAGATGTCGTCAAAGTCGATGTCGTTGAGCGCTCCGCCGCCACCCCACTGCGGTATCGGTTTGCGGAGAAATCGCTTGTACGCCTTGAGGCGGAAGTCGAGCATCCAGGCGGGTTCACCCTTCATCTCTGACATCTGTCGAATGATTTCTTCGTTCAGACCCTTCTGGGGCTTGAACACGTAGTCGGCTTCTGAGTCATGCCAACCTAATTTGTATGCACCTAGATCAATGTCGACTGTGGCCACGGGTTTCACCTCGATCGCTGAGGGTACCACGATACCAGGACTGTGCGAAAGCGGACCGATCGCTTCGGAACCATACCCGTCAAGACTGCATACTTGATTAGAAAGTTCGAAATTTATGCGCTGCG
>JAENVV010000063.1 GCA_016650365.1 Acidimicrobiia bacterium | reverse complement strand
AGGTATCGGCCAACCGAACAATATCGCCCTCGGTCCATTGTCCGGGTACTTCTTCGACGGCCAAACGGGCTCCATGACGGACCCGATCCGCAACTTCGGAACGGAGCAAACAGTGTGGCAACGAAGCCAGCGTATCAAAAGGACTGAGGAGAGCCGTATCCCATCGACCGGCCTCACCCAGCGCATCGAGGCGCTCGAGGGTGACGGCATGTTCGACAGACAATGAGCCGGTCTTCAGTCGACGGAGTGCCTTGAGGTGAGCCCGCCCTCCGAGGGCTTTGGCGAGATCGTCTGCCAGAACCCGAACATAGGTCCCCTTTGCGCAGACGACCCTGATGACCGCCTCGGAATATTCCTGCGGCCTGACGTCGAGGACCTGAAGAGAGTAGATCTCAACCGGGCGCGCTTCGCGCTCGACCTCGATCCCCTGGCGTGCCAATTCATGGAGCCGCCGCCCCCCCACTTTCAAAGCGGAGACCATTGGAGGGACCTGGTACACCGTACCGGTGAATTGCCCAATGAGGGCGTCAAGGTCGGCCTCGGTAACCAGCATGGGCCGGCGATAGGTTTCTTCCCCATCTGCGTCAAGGGAATCAGTGGCGACACCGAACTGGATCTGCCCGACATATTCTTTCGGAAGGTCCTGGACAA
This sequence comes from Acidimicrobiia bacterium, assembly GCA_016650365.1. NCBI lineage: Bacteria > Bacillati > Actinomycetota > Acidimicrobiia > Acidimicrobiia bacterium. Next base: position 38,940 of record JAENVV010000063.1, on the reverse strand, counting down.
ACCGCATGAGTTTCGTCGCCGGTCCGACCCCGCAGACCAATAGTCCCGTCGCCAGCGGATCCAGAGTTCCCGCATGGCCCACTTTGCGGATATTGATAGCCCTTCGAACCCTCGCGACGACATCGTGTGATGTCATACCCGCCGGTTTGTCGATGAGCAGGAACCCTCGATCGCTCATTCTTCTTCGTCAAGTTCGCGTAGCTTCTGAGAGATACGTACGCCGTATTCAATGGCCGGGTCGATTTCGAACCTCAGCGTTGGCGTGTACTTCATCCTGATCGACGAACCGATCGCCCGGCTTAGCCGGGGGGCGGCAGACTCGAGAGCCGCCTGCGTGGCTGCTTGCTGTTCAGCCGGACCCAGCACGGAGTAGAATACCCGGGCGGTGCGCAAATTGGGTGCCGTTTCCACTCCGGTGATCGTGACAAATCCCAATCGAGGGTCTTTGAGATCCTCAACCTCCCTTGCGATCACATGATGTACGGACGAGTTGATCTTTCGCATCCGGTCTGACATCTACGCCTCCGGTGGTTCTAAATAGCTGATCGAACTGGACACCAGTTCGATCTCCAGCTGGTTCTCTGCACATTCCACCACGTTCAAGACCATCGAGTCGACCACAAGGAGGCTGGACGAGACAAAAGCCACGGCAAGTTCTGTTCGCTGCCAGGTGTCCTGATGGCCTACCTCGGCTGTGACCACGTCGGCGATAGACCGAACCGACGTGACCAACCTGGCGAGGACCCGACGCTTTTCCTTGAGGGAATGAACGCCTGGCATTCTCAGCTCAAGAACAAGGACGGCCGCGACAACAGCTACGAGCGGGCCACCTCTCGGACCTCGTAGGCTTCGATCACGTCGCCTTCTTTGACATCGTTGTAGCCCTCAAGAGAGACACCACACTCGAAACCAGCCTGGACCTCGCGCACGTCGTCTTTGAATCGCCGTAGTGTCCCGATGACCCCGTCGTGGATGACCACCCCTGCTCGCAGGAGGCGGACCTTTCCACCACGGGTAAGGGAACCTTCCGTGATGTAGCAGCCAGCGATATTTCCACGACGCGGGACCTTGAACACTTCCCGAACCTCAGCCGAGCCAAGAACTGCCTCAACCTCGTCGGGAGCCAGGCGACCGACCAAAAGCGCTTCAATGTCATTGAGCAGTTCGTAAATGATGTTGTAGGTGCGAATCTGGATACCCTTGGCTTCGGCGGCCTTACGGGCCTGAGCATCGGGGCGGACATTGAATCCGAAGATCAAAGCTTCGGTCACCTCGGCGAGACTCACATCGTTCTCGGTGATGCCACCAACCGCCCCATGCACGATGGTGATCGTTCCGCCATCGCGGGTGATCTTGCTGGTCGCTTCACGGACTGCTTCCATCGAACCGTGAGCGTCGGTCTTGACAATCAAACGAAGCTCGGCCTCATCGGCGGTTCGGAGCTGTTCGAGCAGGGACGTCAACCTCTCACGAGCGGTCGGAACCACAAGTTCGGCCTGACGCATTCCCTCGAGGGTGGCCGCCGCCTCTTGCCTGGCGATCCGTTCATTCTTCCGCACATCAAATGCATCGCCCGCGGTGGGAACGTCTGACCAACCCATCACCAGTACCGGAGTCGACGGACCGGCCGACTTGAGCTCTTGACCGTTGAAATCCAACATGGCGCGAACCCGGCCAGAAATGGGTCCGGCAACCAAGGCATCTCCCCGGCGCAAGGTGCCACGCTGGACGATCACCGTGGCAACTGGCCCGCGGCCCTTATCCAACTGGCTCTCAACGACCGTGCCTGACGCGGATGCCTTCGAATTGGCCCTGAAATCCTCGACCTGGGCTACCAGGTCAATCACTTCAAGCAAGGTATCGACTCCCTCGCCCGTGAGCGCAGAAAGTTCAACCGCTGGAACGTCACCTCCGAGGGACTCGGCGATCAATCCGTACTCGGTGAGCTGAGCGCGTACCCGATGGGGATCCGCGCCGGGTGTGTCCATCTTGTTTATCGCGACGATGATTGGTACATTCGCCGCCTTGGAGTGACTGATCGCCTCCTGGGTTTGCGGCGTGATCCCATCATCGGCAGCTACCACGAGAACGACAATATCTGTGACATTGGCTCCCCTCGCCCGCAGGGCCGTGAAAGCCGCATGACCAGGCGTATCGAGGAATGTGGTCAATGCCCCATCATGATCGACCTGATAGGCGGCGATGTGCTGGGTGATCCCCCCATGCTCGCCCTCGACGACACTGGTTTTGCGAATGACATCGAGCAGGGTGGTCTTTCCGTGATCGACATGGCCCATTACGGTCACGACGGCCGGCCGGGCTACCAAATCGCTGTCAGCGTCATCAAACGTCCGCTTGGGCTTGATGAGGGAAGCAGCCTCTTCCTCTTCAGCTTCGCCACCTTCAACGGTTACCACAACACTGAAGTGATCACCAAGCAATTCGAAAGCGTCAGCCGGTATCGGAGTTCCCAGACCCACCAGCTCGCCCATCTGAATGAGTGCAGCCACCACCTCGGTTCCTGGGCGGCCGATAACATCACCAAATCCACTCGGCGTAATGCCCATGAGCACGGTCACAGCACCCCGTTGTGAGGCGACCACGGCCGGTTCAGCAGGTTCCGGAGCGACCTCGACGATCGCCTGCGGTGGCTCAGGTTGGGCCTTGAGTTCGGGTTCGGCCGTTGCGACAGGCGTAGGGTCAGGCTGAGGCTCGGAAGGTTTAGGGGCCACCTTCTTCACGGGTTCGGCCGTTGACGCCGGAACCAAGGCGGCTTTCAGCAGCACCGTATCGGACGCCTCCAATCCGGAGGACGCCGTTTTCACCGGAAGTCCAAGCTCCTCGGCCTTGGCGAGTACATCTTTCGAATCGAGACCCAGGTCCCGGGCAATTTCATAAATTCGTGCTTTAGCCATTACTCCTCAGCGTCCCCGTCTGTCGTTGCTTGAACGGCGTCATCCGACGCGGCTTGAATGGTGTCATCCGACTCGGAAGACGCCACGTCTTCGGAGGCACCTTGAACAATGTCATCCGGCGCGGCGGGCGCCGACGCCGACTCGGCACCTTCTACCGGGGCGGGTTGATCGGACTGAATGTCAACTTTGTAGCCGGACAGCCTTGCGGCCAGCCGGGCGTTCTGTCCCTCTTTGCCGATGGCAAGTGAAAGCTGATGATCGGCCACGATCACAGTCGCGATCTTGTCCTCTTCGGAAATATTCACCTGTTGAACCTTGGCAGGTCCGAGTGCTTCGGCGATGAACTGCCCGATGTCTTCGCGCCACTCGACAACGTCGACCTTTTCGCCACGCAATTCATTGACGACCTGGCGTACCCGGGCGCCCCGAGCACCAACGCAGGCCCCCTTAGGGTCGACCTTCGGGTCGTTGCTCTTGACGGCGATTTTGGTGCGATGCCCTGGCTCCCTGGCGATGGCTACGATTTCAATCGTTCCGTCCATGAGTTCTGGAACCTCGAGTTCCAACATCCTGCGAACGAAGTCCGGATGAGACCGGCTCACAATGATTTGAGGACCTTTGGCATCGTTGCGAACCTCAATAATGATCGCCTTTACCCGGTTGCCGCGCTCAAGCCGCTCGTACGGGATACGTTCCGACCCAGGCATGAGCGCCTCGGCATCACCGAGGTCGAGAATCGAGTACCGGTGGTCGACTTGCTGCACGATGCCGGTGATCAAGTCACCCTCGCGGGTTTGATACACATCGAAGACCTGATCGCGTTTCGCCTCGCGGAGGCGTTGCGAAATCACTTGCTTGGCGGTCTGGGCGGCTATCCGGCCGAAATCGTCCGGAGTGTCGACCCACTCGTCGGTAACATTGCCCTCTTCGTCGAGTTCCTGGGCATACACCACAATGTCGCCACTGTCGGGATCAATCACAACCCGAGCTTCTTCGGCGGCACTTGGTGAGCGTTTGTACGCGGAAACGAGCGCGTTGGCGAGCGCGTCAAGAATCGTCTCAACGGCGACACCACGTTCGCTCGCCACCAAATCCAGCGCGTCCATCACTGCCTGATCCATCTTCATGCGCTGTCCTCCTGCGTCTTCTGGCCCGGCATGGTGGTCTGCGGCCAGACAAACACCACCCGGGCGGAGAGGACCTGGTCATAACCGACCGTCCGGGCCTCCCCATTAATACTCATTTCAAAATTTCCATCCGCTGCACTTATCAGGACACCATCATGGCGTCGTTGGCCATCGACTTCTAATCGGGTTTTGACCGTTATTTCTTTCCCGATCACCTTCTTGAACTGCTCGGGACGTCGGAGTTTTCGTTCCAGACCCGGTGAGCTGACTTCCAGGTCGTAGCCTCCAACTATGACGTCGTGCTCATCCAGAATACGGGAAATCCCGGCCGTGAGTTCGCCGAGCGTATCGACATCTAACCCACCCGGCACGTCAACCGTTGCCCGCAAGCGTTTGCGCGACTGACCACCCAACAACTCAAGGTCGTCGAGTTCGATCCGTTCTGCCTCTAGATAGGCACTAATCACTTCCCATAGCTCCTTCGGAGCGTCACTCACGTTGGCCTCCACGCCGTCTTTGTCCGACGTATCTTCCTCATTTGGAGCATAAAGAAAAGCGGGCGGGGCGCCCACTTTCGTCCGTAGCGTCCAAGATGTATGGAAAAGAGTATATCAGAAGCGGTCCAGACCGGATCACCCCGGGTGGTTACTGCGGGGAGCCTACCAACCGGTCTCGCGTCACGCCAACAATGTCGCCAACCGACACTTCCTCGATTTCGCCGGTCGCCCTGGTCACCAGTTCAAGGAAACCAGACTCAACCCCGCGCGGTCCAACCGTGATTCTCAGCGGGAAACCAACCAGTTCTGCGTCGGCAAACTTCACACCAGGGCGTTCGTTACGGTCATCGAGGATTACATCAACGCCCGCCACTCGGAGTTCGTCATACACGCGGATCGCCGCGCCGAGGGTATCAGCGTCTTCAGGGCGGAGAACGGTTATCACGACCTGGTAGGGCGCCACACTCACCGGCCAGATAATGCCCTTGCTGTCATGGTTGGCTTCTACGATCGCCGCCATATTGCGTTCGACGCCGATCCCATACGAACCCATGAATATCGACTGTGACTTGCCGTTTTCGTCGAGCACCGTGGCACCGAACGGCTCTGAATAGCGGGTTCCAAGCTTGAAGATGTGGCCTATTTCAATGGTTTTCTCAACTTCGAGAGGTGCTCCACAATTGATACACGGTTCTCCGGCAAGCACTTCGCGCAAGTCGAGCCAGTCGTCAACGCGAATGTCCCGGTCCATGTCGACGTTGCGGAAGTGGAAATCGTCCTCGTTGGCTCCAGTGGTCATTCCCCCCCGGTCTCTCAAAGCCAGGTCGGCGACGATCCGGAACCCTTCGACGCCAACGGCCCCCAAGCTGCCGGGATGGGCGCCAACGGCGGCGAATATCTCGTCGGCGGTAGCCGGCCTTGCCTCAACGACGCTGAGCCCGTCAAGGAGTTTCTGCTCTACCAGGCTGTGATCACCGCGCATGAGAACGACGACGAGGTCAGAATCGACAACATAGAACAGTGACTTGATTTGGCGATTCGCGGCCGCTCCGCCTTCGAATGCCTCAAGTCCCTTAATCGTTCTGACGCCGGGGGTGGCGAATTTCTCGAGGGACGCCGGAGTGGGATCTTCCACCGGGGAAAGGACCGCAGAAGCCGTTTCAACGTTTGAGGAGTAGTCACCGGTTGGGCAGACCACAATCCAATCTTCCCCGGCATCTGACCGGACCATGAACTCAACGGAACCTGCCCCACCCATCATTCCCGACGAAGCTTCTACGGGGACCGCCGACAGTCCAAGCCTGGCAAAGATTCGCTGATATGCGGTGTAGTGGTTGGCAAACGCCACGTCGAGCCCCGCCTGATCGAGATCGAATGAGTATGAGTCCTTCATTGTGAACTCTCGAACCCTCAGCACACCGGATTTAGGGCGCGGTTCGTCTCGCAGCTTCGTTTGAATCTGGTACCAGACCTGGGGTAACTGCTTGTAGGAGCTCAACTCAAGGGCCAGAGTTGTGAAGATTTCCTCGTGGGTCATCGCCAAACATAGGTCGGCTTCTTTGCGGTCTTTGAGGCGAAACAGTTCATCCCCGATCAGATCCCAACGACCCGACTGTTGCCACGGTTCGGCCGGATGCAACACCGGAAGCAGGAACTCCTGACCCCCGATGGTGTCAATTTCTTCACGAATGATCTGCATGATCTTGGCGCGAACCCGCATGGCAGGCGGCAATAACGAGTACGAGCCCGCCATGAGCTGTCTGACAAACCCGGCCCGGATGAGCAGCTTGTGACTTACCGCCTCAGCTTCGGCTGGATCGTCGCGTAGCGTTGGGATGAAGGCCTGTGACCAGCGCAGAATTCGTCTCCTCGTGAGTTCCGGCAGAGGTTAGCCGACCCGCCGGAGGCCCCTGGTTGGTTCCTAGTTGGAAGCCACCTTGGCGACCCGGGCTCTCTTCGAGGCAGCATCGTTCGCATCACCCTGGATCTCGACGAGTTGTTCACGAACCAGCCGGCTCAATTGCTCGGCGTTGGCATCTGCGGCCGCCAGTCTGGCCTCGACTCCCTGTTCGACGAGTTTGCGAGCCTCATCCACGAGCGCCTCGACCATCTCGTCCTCGGGGACCACCCTGACTACCTGGCCCTTGATAAACATGTGACCCTTGCCACGACCGGCCGCTATGCCGAGGTCAGCTTCCCGAGCCTCCCCGGGTCCATTGACGACGCAGCCCATGATGGCCACCTGAATAGGCAAGTTCTCAGCTTCGAGAGCCTCCTGCGCGCGACGGGCAACATCGATGACGTCAACCTCAGCTCTCCCACAGGAGGGACAAGCAATGAGATCGAGACCCTTGCGCTCGCGCAGACCAAGATATTCCAACAGTGCTCGACCGGTTTTGGCTTCCTCGACCGGGTCGGCTGTGAGAGAAAAGCGGATGGTGTCCCCGATCCCCTCGTTGAGAAGCGTTCCGATCCCGGCTGTACCCTTGATGATCCCACCCGGGAGGGGGCCGGCCTCGGTGACCCCCAGATGCAAGGGGTAATCGACTGCGTCGGCAAGCAGCCGATAGGCGGCGACCATCGACGGTACGTGGCTGTGCTTCACCGAAATCTTGATGTCCGTGAAGTCAACGTCTTCAAGATATCTGATCTCCTTGAGGGCAGACTCCACCAGGGCCTCCGGGGTGGCGCTGCCGTACTTATCGAGAAGATCCTTATCAAGCGATCCACCATTTACCCCGACCCGGATCGGGACACCGCGATCCTTGGCGGCTCTGGCAACGGTCTTGATGTGGGTCTCGTTGCGTATGTTCCCCGGATTCAGACGAAGCGCAGCGACGCCGGCTTCCAGGGCGGCCAACGCCAGCTTGTGTTGGAAATGAATATCGGCAACGATCGGCACTGGCGAACGCGGAACGATTTCGGCCAGGCCCTGAGCGGCCTCGACGTCGTTGCAGGTAATTCGCACGATATCGGCACCGGCGCCAGCCAATGCGTACACCTGAGCGAGGGTGCCGTCGACGTCGGCAGTTTTGGTAGTCGTCATGGATTGAACACTGACCGGGGATCCGCCACCGACCGGTACATTGCCGACCGAAATCTGACGGGTGATGCGACGTTCAAACATCAGAACTGAATCGGTTGGACGACATCAAGGTATATCGACACGATACCGATGAAGATGAACAATCCGAGTACCACCGCCGCCACCGGCATGAGCTTGCGGATATCCGCCTCCCGTTTGAAGACTTTCTCGTACAGCGCCACGGCAAAGTGCCCTCCGTCGAGCGGAAAGAGGGGCAGAGCGTTCATCACGGCAAGTACGACGTTGATATATCCAAGAAATAGAACAATCGTGCTCCACCCGATCGTGTCCCCGGCTTGAGCACCAATCTGCCCGATCCCGACGATCGACACCGGACGCGACTCTTGAGCCAGCTGTCCTCCGACAAACACCTTCGCGAGACCGTCAAGGTTGCTGACCATGTCCCACAAGAAACCGTAACTCAGGCCAACCAGCCCAACAGTTTGCCGGCCGGCCAGACCGACTGCTTCGATCACACCAACCTCCGGAACCATCTCCGACGGTGAAACGCCCAGGAAACCACGCGCACCGCCCGTAACCGACTCTCGGGTGGCCAACGTGGCAGCCAGGGTGAGTTCTTCACCGGCCCGATCGATCAGGATATCGACAGTTTCCCCTGGACGATCCGAGATCGCCGCAACGACGGAGTCCCAATCGGGGGTTTCGACGCCGGCGACGGCAAGTATGGTGTCACCAACCTCGATGCCAGCAGCCAAAGCCGGACTGGCCGTTTCATCCTCGATGGCCGAAACAGCTGAAACGGTTGGCACCAGTTCGGCGTCAACCAGGTTGCCGTACGCCAATAACGCACCAAAAAAGATCAGATATCCGAGCGCCATGTTGACCGTGACTCCGGCCAGCACCACGACCGCCTTCTCCCAGAACTTCTTTTCCCGGTAGGTTTGGCCGACATCTTCTGCCGCGACCTCTTCGAGCGGGTTCATACCGATAATCCGGACATACCCGCCGGCAGGAATCGCTTTGATTCCGTATTCCGTTTCGCCTCGAACGAACGAAACGAGGCGTGGCCCGAACCCGAAAAAGAACTCGGTGACCTTCATCTTGGTCAGTTTGGCGGCAATGAAGTGACCCGCTTCGTGAGCCATCACGAAGAAGAACAAACCACCAATCATCAATATGACACCAGCCACTAGCCAGATCTCCAATCTGAGCTTGATGTCAGGTTAACACGCCCCAGAAATCAACTGGTCCGCGACCGACCGTGCCTCGGCGTCGACCGCCAGAACATCAGCGACCGACTCGAGGTTGACCGTTGGCATTCTTGACACGGTTCGCTCGATCACGTCGACGATACCGAGAAAGCTGAGCCGTCCCTCCAGGAACGCTTGCACAGCCACCTCATCGGCGGCGCTGAAGACCGCCGGCGATGAGCCGCCCATCTTCCCAACTTCATACGCCAGATCGAGAGCCCGAAAGGTCGCCCGATCCGGCTTTAGGAACGTCAAGGTCTTGCCGCCCAGTTCGAACGGGGCCAGGCCACCAGGTGACCGGTGAGGAAACGTGACCGCGTATTGAATCGGTACGCGCATGTCGGGCTCGCCCAGGTGGGCTTTGGAAGATCCGTCTACAAATTCCACCAACGAATGGACAATGCTCTGCGGATGTACCACCACGTCGATTTGTTCAAAGGGCAGATCGAACAGGAAGTGCGCCTCGATTACCTCAAGGCCCTTGTTGACGAGCGTCGCCGAATCGATGCTGATCCTCTTGCCCATGTCCCAGGTGGGATGCGCCAATGCTTCGGACGGAGTTACGGCCTCGAGTTGGCGGTGAGATCGCCCCAGAAAAGGGCCCCCGGATGCAGTGAGAACAATCCTGGCCACATCCGAGGACCGTTCACCCTTCAGACATTGGTAGATGGCCGAGTGTTCGCTGTCCACGGGAATGATCTCGGCGCCGGTACGCGCCCTGGCAGCCAGGAGAACCGGGCCACCGGCGACGAGGCTCTCTTTGTTGGCTAGTCCGAGACGGTTGCCGGCCTCGAGAGCGGCAACCGATGCGGCCAGGCCGACTGAGCCAACAATCCCGTTGATGACAACCGCTCCGCGGGTGGCGGCTACTTCCTGGACCGATTCGGGACCAAACGAAACTCGCTTGCCAAACGCATCAGTAAATCTGACCCGCTCATCATCGGTGGCGGCGGCGACCACCAATTTGGCATCTGGCCAGGTCAGACCGAGATTAAAAAGCTCCTCGGACCCGCTTCTGGCCGCCATGGCAACGACAGGAATGTCGAGTCGACGAGCCACCTCGAATGTCTGAGTGCCGATTGAACCAGTGGCACCGAGAACAACCAGCTCGGCCGGCATGGCCTAGAGGTAGCCGAGGGTTTGAAATACGTAATAGCCGATCGGCACAGCGAACAGCAAGGCATCGATCCGGTCGAGCAGGCCGCCGTGTCCGGGGACGATGGATCCCATGTCTTTGATACCCAACGAGCGCTTGATCATGGATTCGGCGATGTCACCGAGCGGCGATGTGACGAAGATGGCCAGGCCAAGCCACAAACTGCCCGGCAGCTCGAAAAGTGAGAAGTGGTCGAGGAGCGAGATGACCATCGTCATCGCAACTGCGCCCGCTGCGCCGCCTGCCAGGCCCTCCCAAGTTTTGTTCGGAGACAAGACAGGTGCCATGGGGGTCTTGCCAAACGTACGCCCGGCGAAGAACGAACCGGTGTCGACTGCCGCTGAGATCAGAACCAGACCGATGATGAGTTGGGCGGCGTCATCGACTCTGGCGAGCGACGTCGCAAAGCCCAGCATGCCGGGAATCCAGACAATTCCGAATATCGTGACGGCCGCATTGTCGAGTGGGTCTGCGCGGATGAGCATCGTGTAGAACACGAGCACCCCGACGATCGAGACCATCACCGTACCTGCCACGCCTCCCGGTCCGGCCCGGAAGCCTGCGATTGGAGCGCCGATGGCCGCCAACAGTCCGAGCAAGGCAATGGGCTTATACCCGGCGGTTCGGGTCGCGGAATAGAACTCCCCGACCGCAACGATCGAAACGAGGCTGAGGAAAGCCACGAACCACCAACCACCGAGGACCGCCGAACCGACCAGAAGAGCCACCAGTGCCAGCCCGGATACGATCCGTACAGGAAGGTCGCTGCTCGGTTTCGTGCGTTCAATCGGGACTTCGACGGTCCCGGTGACATCCTCAAACCCGACGACACCCGAATCTATCCCATGCAACGGGGCGGCCACGGCTTGCATCTGAACGGCCTCCGTCTCGATCTTTCGAATCTCCTCGGCAAGGTCCTTATATTCGGTCGTCGTGTTGGCCAAATAGTCGTCCCGAGAAAACTCGTCGAGCGGATTCGATCCGGGTCCGAACCCTTCGTCAGCGCCGAGGAAGTCCTCATCGTCTTGGGGCGGGACCGCGTCATGACCGGGTCCCGGGTCCGCAACTTGTTCGATCTCCTCGAGGCTCAACTGGTCGGTCTTGTCGGCATCATCGCCTACCCAGGGGAGGTCGTCATCTGAATTTTCGGCCATTGGCTAAACCTCCAGGAGCTCTTGCTCCTTGTGACCCAAGAGCTCATCGATTCTTGCCGTGTGGCGGTCAGTGGCATCCTGGAGGCTCTTCTCTGCCCGTCGAATGTCGTCATCACTCACTTCGCCGGAAAGCGCTTCGAGGTCTTCCTTGATACCGCGTCGAATGCTCCGAATCGCCACCCGGCCATCCTCGGCCATGGCTTTGACGACCTTGATGAGCTCCTTACGACGATCCGAGGTGAGCTGCGGAAATACGAGCCGGATGACCGTTCCATCGTTCGAAGGGTTGAGCCCGAGAGACGAACTGCTGATCGCTTTCTCGATTTCCTGAAGCGATCCACGGTCGAACGGTTGAACAACCAGCAATCGAGGTTCGGGAACGGAAAAGGTGGCGAGTTGTTGGAGGGGGGTCGGAGCACCGTAGTAATCGACCATGATCCGATGAAGAATGCCCGGGTTGGCCCGACCGGTCCGAATGGTGGTGAACTCTTGCTGAGCGTGCTCGACAGCACCGTCCATTTTCAGTTCTGCTTCCGCCAGAAGTTCGTCAATCATGCGCGCTCCTAATGCACCAGAGTCCCGAGATCCGCTCCGGCCACAACCTTGGTGATATTGCCCGGTTCTCTAAGGCTAAACACCCTGATAGGAAGATTGTTCTCTTTGCACAGAGTCACGGCGGTCAAGTCCATGACGTTCAAGCCACGAGCGAGGACTTCCATGTATCCGATTTCATGAATGAACTCCGCGTCCGGGTTGATACGCGGATCGGAGTCATAGACGCCATCGACCATCGTTGCCTTGAGCACCTCGTCCGCCCCGATCTCGGCCGCGCGGAGCGCTGCCGCAGTGTCCGTCGTGAAGAACGGGTTGCCGGTCCCAGCCGCGAAGATAACGACCCGACCTTTTTCGAGATGACGGATCGCCCGAAGCCGAATGTACGGTTCGGCAAGCTGTTGCATCGTGATGGCTGACTGGACCCGGGTCTCGACATCTTCCTTTTCGAGAGCGTCGCGCAACGCCAGGGCGTTGATAACCGTCGCCAGCATCCCCATGTAGTCGGCGCTCGCCTGGTCCATGCCGGCCGCGGCCGAAGACACGCCCCGGAAGATGTTGCCGCCACCAACAACGATGGCAACTTCGACTCCTTGTTCGATCGCGTCGGCAACCTCTCTGGCTACCCGCCGGACCGTCGCCGGATCAATCCCGTATCCGAGTTCGACATCGGCAAATGCTTCCCCGGACAATTTGAGGAGGACCCGGCGAGGTTCCATGAGCGCTCCTAGTTTTCGCCGACGGCGATACGGGAGAACGATTTGATCGCGATGTTCTCACCCATCTTGGCGGCCAGTTGCTGAACCAATTCGCCAACGGTGCCTTCGAACTTGTCCGACTTTACGAACGGCTGATCAAGCAGGACCCGATCCTGGTAGTACTTCTCAAGACGTCCTTCGACAATCTTGGGGATGACCGTGTCAGGTTTACCCTCATTCTTGGCCTGATTGGCGATAATGTCGGCTTCGCTCCGGAGATCCTCTGCAGGGATTTCTTCCCTGGTCAAGAAATCTGGCTTTCCCCAGGCGATATGCATCGCAATGTCACGGGCGGTTTCGACGAATTCCGGGCTCTTGGCGACAAAATCGGTCTCGGATGACAGATAAACGAGGACGCCCTGAACATCGCGTCCCGCCTGATTGTGGAGATAGCTCCCTATGCAACCCTCCGAAGCGTCCCGATCGGCCCGCTTGGCCGTGGCGGCCAGTCCCTTCTCACGCAGGTAGGTGACTGCCTTGTCGAAATCACCTTCCGACGCGACCAGAGCCTTCTTGGCGTCCATCATTCCAACGGACGTTGCCTGCCGTAACTCCTGTACATCTTTAGCGGAAAATTCAGCCATACCGGTTTCCTATGCTTCTACCGCGGCGTCATCAGTCGGTTCTGAGCTGACGTCTTTTTCGGTCATTTCTTCTAAATCGGACTTGCCAACGAGTTGCTTCCCATCGATGGCTGCCTGGGCGATGATGCCGGCCAGGAGCTGCGCAGACCGAACGGCGTCATCATTGCCAGGAATGACGATATCGACTCCGGTCGGATCACAGTTCGAGTCAACCACCGCGATAACGGGGATGCCAAGCCGGTTTGCTTCTTTCACAGCCGTCGCCTCGACGTTGATGTCGATGATGAACAAGCAGTTAGGTATCGACTTGAGATTCACCACGCCACCAAGGTTGCGCTGAAGCTTTTCGTATTCACGGCTGAGCTTGAGACGTTCCTTCTTGGGCCGACCGGCAAACTCACCGGTTTCGTGCATACGCTCCAGTTCACGCATGTAGAAGATGCGCTTCTGAATGGTGGTGAAGTTGGTGAGCATGCCACCGAGCCAGCGATAGTTCACGTACGGCATCGAGGCTCGGTCGGCTGCCTCAGCTATGGCACCTGCGACCTGCTTCTTGGTTCCTACGAACAGAACGGTACCGCCGGCAGCGACTTCCTTCTTGACGAACTCGGCCGCCTCGTTGGCCTTCTCCAGGCTTTGGCGTAGGTCAATGATGTGGATCCCGTTGCGATCGCCAAAAATATAGGGCTTCATCTTCGGGTTCCAACGCTGGGTGCGGTGACCGAAGTGGACGCCGGCTTCCAACAGTTGTTTGATTGTGACAACAGACATGCTGCTCCTTATGGTTGTTCCTCCGCACCGATGGGCAGGATTGCCAGCGGGGAGACCGCCTTCCGCAGACTTTTGTCTGACCAATGGAAGTTCTACCGGTGCGTGTGTATTTGCCACCCGTTTCGGGCAGGACTCAGGTTCGAGTCCGGGAAAGTCTAGCTGAAGCCGTAGGGGGCGAGTCGCTCAGTTGGTAACAGCCATGCGGTTACGAAGGCTCATGACAGCTTTGGTATGAATCTGGCAGACCCTCGATTCGGTAACCCCAAGCACCTCTCCGATTTCTGCGAGCGTCAATCCTTCGTAGTAGTAAAGGGTTACGACGAGTCGTTCCCGATCGGGAAGACGGTTGATTGCGTCGGCAACCACCCGCTTGGTCTCCTCGACCTGGAAAGCAGCTTCCGGGGTCATCCCGCGAGGATCAGGCAATACGTCACCCACCGACGACGAGTCCGAATCGCGGCCGAGGAGTTCATCGAGAGCTACCAACCCGAGCGATGAAATCTCACCCAGCGTGTCCTGAAGCTGACTGAGTGGCATCTCCATCTTGTCAGACAGTTCTTCTTCAGATGGCGTCCGCTGCAGCTTGTGCTCAAGTTCCTGGAGGGAGCGTTCGATCTCCCTGGCCCGAGCTCGGACCGAACGCGGGACCCAATCGAGGGCCCGCAACTCGTCGAGGATGGCGCCCTTGACACGATTGATGGCGTAGGTCTCGAACTTGAATCCACGCTCGAGATCGAATTTATCGATGGCATCGATGAGTCCGAAGATGCCGTACGAGATCAGATCGGACTGCTCGACGCTTCTCGGCAGGCCGACGCCAACGCGGCCCGCGACGAACTTCACAAGTGGTGAATAATGGAGGATGAGACCCTCACGGGCTCGTTCGGAGGCGGTGGACTTGAAGTCCACCCACATCTGCTGAACATGTTCTTCGGATGACTTATGCCCGCGGGTGGCTTCGCTCATATGTCGCCTTGAGGTGGTCTCGAGTTATCGCAGTGTAAAGCTGCGTGGTCGCCAATTCAACGTGCCCTAACATTTCCTGCACAGCACGTAGATCTGCTCCTCCTTCCAGGAGATGCGTCGCGAACGAGTGGCGCAGTGCGTGCGGGAAGGTTCCCGCACGTTGCTGGATGATACGCCGTATACCTCGTGGATCGAGGGATCTTCCTCGAATACCTATCCAGAGAGCATCGTTCTGAACCGATCCAACCATCCGCGGGCGTCCTTTGGCGAGCCATCGTTCGATGCTTCGCACAGCCGGTCCGCCGATCGGAACAACCCGGTCCTTGTTGCCCTTACCGCGCACGGTCACGGTGTCTGCTCCCCCGATGGACGTCGTCAACGAGGCCAGCTCGGAGACCCGTAGCCCGGTGGCATACAACGTCTCGAGGATGGCCCGATCACGCAGTTCAATCGGTTCGTCGCCGTCGATTGCCTCAATGAACTCGGCGACCGCCCGCTGTGGTAGCGCTTTGGGCAGTCTTTGAGGAGTCTTCGTCCTGGCAAGTTGCTGGGCCGGGTTACTGGGGATTTCCCCACGCAAAGCCAGATCGGCAAAAAAGCCTTTCACCGACGATGATTTGCGGCGAATACTCCCCCGGGCATAACCGAGGGTGTCGAGGTAGGCCAGGAAACGTCGTATGAAGCGCCGATCGATTTCAGCAAGGGATTGGATGGACCCTCGGTCACAGAAGGCCAAGAATTGACTGATGTCTCGTCGGTATGCGGCGATCGAGTGAGGTGACAATCCTCGTTGGACCTTTAGACGAACGAGGTACCGTTCGAATGAATCAAGCGCCCAAGCGGGCGGATCAGGTATTTGGACCACCGCCCCATCCTCGCTGCCCCAGCCGATGGGGTCAACGACCCGCAACGACTTTGGCAGCCTTCTCCAGGAGTAGGTCCGTGTCATCCCACCCGATGCAAGCATCGGTGATCGACACGCCATGGTCGAGCTTTACATCCGGCGCCCAGTCCTGCCGGCCGGCGTTTATGTGACTTTCAACCATCAGGCCCATGATGCCGTTCTGGCCAGACTTGAATTGGCGTAACACCTCATCGGCGACGATCGGTTGGCGTCGGTGATCCTTCTTCGAATTGCCATGAGAACAATCGACCATCACCGGACGCTCGATTCCTTGCGCCTTGCCTCGAGCAACCGCATCCTTCACGGCCGCCGCGTCATAGTTCGGCCCGCCGGCTCCGCCCCGAAGAACAATATGGGTATCGGGGTTGCCGTTGGTTCGCACCATGGCGAGCTGACCCTCGAAATTGACGCTGAAGAAACTATGGGAACGTTCGGCAGCCTTCATGGCATGAACGGCGACGTCGACCCGACCGTCGGTTGAGTTCTTGAAACCGATCGGAGCTGACATACCGCTCGCCAGCTGGCGATGAACCTGACTTTCGACGGTTCTGGCACCGATCGCCGCCCACGACAGGAAGTCGGCGAAGTACTGCGGAGTGATCGGGTCGAGTAGCTCGACTGCGCATGGCATGCCCATGTCGTTGATCGTTTGAAGCAAACGCCTGGATACTTCGATGCCTGTCGGGATATCTTCGGATCCGTCCAGTTGTGGGTCATAAACCAATCCTGTCCACCCCACCGTGGTCCGGGGCTTTTCGAAGTAGGTACGCATAACGATCAGTAGCTCATCGGCGTAACGGGTTCTCAGCGCCATGAGCTTGTCGGCGTATTCGGCGGCAACCTCGACGTCGTGAATCGAACATGGTCCGATGACCACGACAAGCCGCTTGGTGTCTCGACCGTGGAGAATGTCTGCGATCGCCTGGCGGGAGTCGGCCACAAGGCTCTCGGACCGGTTGGGAATCTCAAGTTTGAGCTGAGATGGCCGCTTCAACGCGGCGATTTCCTTGATATGGGTGTCGTCTACCGAGGTCGGTATCACAATTGGATTGTCGGTCATCTAGAGCTGCCTTCCAGTGTGAGCCGCTCGGCGCAAAAAAAACCCGAGCCAGCGGCTCGGGGTCGAAGTTCTCGTGCGATGGCTAAACGCGACTACTTCGACCCCGAGGGGCCAAAAAAATAGTCCTGGCTAAACCAAGCAACAGTCATCGCATGGCATAGTGGCCAGGAACTGGCTGAATGTCAAGCCTCATTGCGGAACCACTCGTCCCGCCTCAACCCGCACAACCCCGGCAAGCTCCAATTCCGTAATGGCCACGAGAACGTCGGTGACCGACTGATGACATCGCTTGGCCAACTCATCTATGGGGGTTCCGGCCGGGTCGCAAGCGGCAACCAACGGTGACACCGGAGGGACGCCGAGCCCCGATCGGGGCTTTTCGGCGGCTTGGGTGTTCGTAACGGGCGGCCCGAGAATCCGGTTGACGGCTTCGCGCAGATCATCGATACCGAGTACCGGCCAGCCCCCATCGCGAATCAGCAAATTGCATCCGACCGAGGCGGGGCGACCGATGTCACCCGGAACCGCGAATAGCTCCCGATGCTCGTCCGTGGCCATTCGGCCGGTGATCATTGCCCCTCCCGGCATCCCGGCTTCCACAACGAGCACGACCGCCGACAGACCAACAATGATCCGGTTACGGGGCGGAAAGCGCCACGGCGAGGGTCGGGTACCGGGCGGGTACTCTGAGATCACAGATCCGTTCTTCAGGATTTGCTCGCCAAGCGATCGATTCGCGGCCGGGTACCACCGGTCAACCCCGCTCCCGAGGACCGCTATACCCCGACCGCCCGCCCCCACCATGCCCCGATGGGCCGCTCCGTCGATCCCTTTCGCCAGCCCACTGACCACGGTTCGACCATCACCAGCCATGGCCCGCCCGAAACTCTCGGCCAATCGCAACCCATAGCCGGTGGCTCTCCGGGTCCCCACGATCGCAATACCGGGCACCGGCGGAACAGAACCGCGCGTGAACAACACGGATGGTGGATTGGCCAGATCGGCCAGACCTGCCGGATAGTCGGGGTCTCCCATAAACCGCAGCCCGATTCCAAGGACGGCCAGAGCCTCCCGACGGTCATCGGCGGGTATCCGAGTCGCAGCCACCGCATCTTCGGGCAGCGTCACCTTTCCCGACCAGATCGAGCGGAGGGCACCCTCCGGGCCCCCCAGGTCGACACAAAGTTGCCGACGGCGATCTGGATGCATCGGGGCGTACGCCAACTGCAGGGCAGCATCTCTCCGGTTCACCAGGTCCCTCGAAACCCGAGTGCTTCCGCTACATGGCGGGGGCCAACGGAGTCAGACTCGTCGAGATCCGCCACCGTTCGAGCCACACGCCGGACCCGGTCATACCCGCGTGCCGTCAACGCCAGTTGGTCAAACGCCCGATCGACGAGCGACCTGGCGTCCCGATGCCAGTCCATTTCGTCAAGCCGCCGTCGGCTCAACAGCCGATTGATGCAGCCCCGGTCGACCTGGCGTTTCCTGGCTGTCAACACCCTGGCGGCTACCACCTCTGACGATTCCCCTGGCGCCCCAAGAAGTTCGTTTCGTTCTGGCCGAGGTACTGAGACCCGGACGTCAAACCGGTCGATGAGCGGACCTGACAATCGCCTTCGATACTTCGCTACCGCCGGCGGTGGACACTCGCACGCTACCAGCGGATCCCCGAAATAGCCGCACGGGCACGGATTGGTGGCACCGACCAACTGGAACCTCGAAGGAAACCGTACCGAAATGCCCTTACGAGCAATCGTCACCGTTCCGTCCTCGAGAGGTTGCCGGAGGTGGTTGAGAAGCTGGGCCGAAAACTCGCCGACCTCGTCCAAGAAAAGGACACCATGATGGGCATAGGAGACTTCTCCAGGAACCGGAATCCCGCTACCTCCTCCGATCAAAGCGGCGGGCGTGGCTGAATGATGGGGCGATCGGAAGGGGCGCCGGTCCCGGCTAGGAGTGCCCCGGCCGCCGGCCGCCCAAATCTGAGCAACCTCAAGTGACTCATTGGCCGTGAGTGGGGGCAGCACGCTCGGAAGCGAACGAGACAACATCGTCTTGCCTGACCCGGGAGGTCCCCACATGAGCAAATGATGTCCACCGGCGGCGGCAATCTCAAGGGCGCGCCTCGCCAGCGCCTGGCCCCGAACCTCGGCCAACTCACTCGTCGGCTGGCTTTTCAAGGCCCCGACCGGAATCGGTTGCCCGGGCTCGCCCCTGAGTACTACCCCGAGAGCTTCCGCCAGAGACCCAACCGCCCGGACATCGGCGCCATCCACCCTGACGGCTTCGGCAGCGCTATCGGGAGCCAAGACGGCCGGAATACCCTTCCCCTTCGCCACGAGACCCGCCCCTAGCCCACCCCGAGCCGGCCGAACCGTTCCATCAAGAGCCAACTCCCCCAGCGCGACGACGCCGGCCGCTTGGGGCGGGACCAGCCCGGCCGCCACCAACACACCAATGGCAATTGGTAGGTCGTAGGCGGAGCCGACCTTCGGAAGGTCGGCCGGGGCAAGATTGACGATCACCCGTCCATGTGGGAATCGGAAACCTGACTCCAGAATGGCGGCTTTCACCCGCTCGCGAGCTTCGCGTACCGCGGTGTCTGGCAAACCTACGATCGTCATAGGGGTCGAGGCGGGCCGGCCAATGAAGACCTCGACGCTTACCGGTTGTGGTTCAACACCTTTGAGAGCGACTGATGAAACTGATGCGTACATCACGGAAACGTAACGCCGACCTGTGACAGAATTGGTGCGTCCTGTGGGCATTCCGTCCCGGGGCGTTCACAGCGCGCTCGCGCCCCGGGACAGGGTCTGCCCTGCACATCACGAGACGAATGAAGAGGTCCACCGAAATCTAGATTGCTCTAGAGCAGGAGATCGGCGATCACCCTCCAACGCGTCTTGTGCCAGCACTCCACATCGCTCTTCGCCGAGACAACGTGGTATCTCAACTATCGGCAAAAAGGACCAAAAAGCTTGAGTATGCCCAACCTGTTCAGGTTCCGCCGCGGCCAGAAGCCGAACCCATTCACCGTCTCGGGGTAACTTGGAGACATGATTCGCATCGATGACGACGATCAAA
This sequence comes from Acidimicrobiia bacterium, assembly GCA_016650365.1. Taxonomy (NCBI): domain Bacteria; kingdom Bacillati; phylum Actinomycetota; class Acidimicrobiia; species Acidimicrobiia bacterium. The sequence goes on along the minus strand of JAENVV010000063.1, from coordinate 19,113 downwards.
TCCGCACCCTGACCATCGACTGGCCGGACCGGATGAACGCGATCCCCCCCGACGGATGGGAAACACTTCATCATCACGTCACGGAATTCGAACTGTCGGCGCAACGGATCCTCATCATCACGGGGGCCGGCGGTAACTTCTGTGCCGGGGCGAACCTGTCAGCTGACTCTTCTCAACATGGGGTGGCGGCCCGCCACAACCATATGCAAGCGATCGGGGCAGCCGCCAACGCCCTGATACGCACCACCAAACCCACCATCGCGGCCGTCGACGGCGTGGCGGTGGGAGCCGGAATGAACCTGGCGCTGGCGTGCGATGTCGTCATCGCCACTCCCGAAGCCCGGTTCTCGGAAATCTTCGCAAAGCGTGGCCTGACACTCGATTTTGGCGGTTCGTGGCTCCTGCCGCGCATCGTCGGCTTGCAACGAGCGAAGGAAATCTCGCTGAGCGGCCGGATCGTATCCGCTACCGAAGCCAGACAAATCGGGTTATGCATCGATCTCGTCGACCAGGATCAGCTCCTTGCCCGAGCCAGGGAACTGGCAATCAGTTTCCTCGGAGGGGCTCCCGTCGCTCAGCTCCTCACCAAACAAGCCCTCAATCGATCGTTCGAACTCTCGCTTGAGGAAGCTCTCAGCAACGAGGCCCGCTCCCAGGCGATCTGCCTTGGCTCCGAAGACGCCGGCGAAGGTGTCAGGGCGTTCATCGAAAAGCGCTCGCCGCATTGGAAGGGACGATGAACGGGCGAAAGGTTTGTACGTCATGGGTCTGAACCCGTTTCGAGGTGGAGGGGAGCCGCCCGGCATGGCCGACTATGCCATGGTCGCTGGAGCAATTCTCGCCGCGACCGCAGCGATCATCTGGGGATTCTTCGGTTGAGCACCATGTCGATCAGTGCAATTCAACCGTACGCCGCACGCAAGACCTACCAGTGTCCTGGTTGCGATTCGGTTATTGAGATTGGCGTTGGCCACCTCGTCGTGGTCCCGGAAGAAACTCCCGACCTTCGACGTCATTGGCATCATGGGTGCTGGCATCGATCGCGTCGATCGGGACGGGCCACCCCGTACGCTCATTGAGCCGGCAGCCAGCGGAACAGAACACCGTTGCCGCCGAATTCGACCACAACGAGATCGGATCGGTCACAGCGATACCCGGAAGCCAGGGCGATTACCTGACGTCGTTTGGCCGGGGTGAAGGTGCGGAATGGCTCATCGCCGGGATCCGAAAGCGTTTTGATCTCGACTGCGATTCGAAGGTCACCATGGCCGGCAATGACATCGAGTTCGCCGCGGCCAACCCGAACGTTCCGTTCGATGATCCGCAGGCCCTGACGAACCAGGAACCCGCAGGCGAGATCTTCCCCCAGCCGGCCGACCTGACGCTTGTCGAGACCTGGAATGGTTAGATCTGGACGCCCGGCTCGAGTTCCTCGATGTTGAGATCTCGGAAGCTCATGACCCTGACTCGTTGAAGGAACCTTGCCGGACGGTACATATCCCATACCCAAGCATCCTCCAGGAGGACCTCGAAGTAAACCGTCCCGTTCGCAGCTCGCTCGTTGACTTCGACACTATTGGCCAGGTAAAACCGCCGTTCGGTCTCGACGACGAACTTGAACATGGGCAGAACGTCGCGATACTCCTTGTACAACTGGAGTTCCACAGCCGACTCGTATCGCTCAAGATCTTCTTCGTTCACACCATGTCCTTATCAACGAGATCTACCCGGTACCCAACGGCCGCCGAATTCAGATGCTGCCCCAACGGTCCGTCGGCCAGAATCTTACGAAAGCACGCCCGACGACATTATTCACCTTTATCGGCCCGAACCGACGACTATCTGAAGAAAAGTCTCGATTATCACCCATGACCCACAACTCGTCGTCGCGCAACGTTCGGGGTGGCATATCGGCCATCTGGACATTCTCGGCGAGATACGGCTCGTCGATAGAAGTCCCATCTACCAGCACATGATTGTCCCGGATCTCGATTGTTTCGCCTGGTAACCCGATGACCCGTTTGATCAGGTCGTCGGGAACCGCCGTACTCGTGATCCCAAACGTCTGTTTGATGGTCTCGAGGATCCGGGTTCCGATCGGTTCCGCCGGAGTGTCCGCTTCGATGAACGGTGAGATGAAAACCACCACGTCACCTCGTTCGAGATCAGTGAACGCCATCAGCTTGTTGACGAAAACCCGGTCATCGACAAGAAGCGTTGGCACCATCGACTGGGAAGGAATCCAAAAGGCCTGGACCAGAAGCGCTTTGAGGACGATTGCGATAGCGAGCGCAATAATGATGAGGATCGGTAGCTCAGCGAGGAACGATTTACGCTTCGGTTTTGTCTCGGTTATCGATGGCGGCGGTTCGTAGGCCGCCGAGTCAGCGAAGGGATCCCGATAGGCTGGCTCTGATGGAGGAATCAGTCCCGCTTCTCCTTGATGCGGGCGGCTTTTCCGACCCGATCCCGAAGATAGTAGAGCTTGGCGCGTCGTACGTCGCCCCGTCTGGAGACCTCGATCTGCTGAATGATCGGGGCATGCAGCGGAAATACCCGCTCAACGCCAACACCGAAACTGACTTTGCGGACGGTGAAAGATTCGCGAATCCCGCCACCGTTTTTGGCGATTACGACGCCTTCGAAGACCTGGGTCCGCTCCCGGCCGCCTTCGACGACCCGGACGTGTACTTTGACGACGTCGCCCGGTCCGAACTTCGGAAGGTCCGTGCGCAGCTGAGCGCTTTCGATGTGGTCGATTTCATTCATGACTGGAGGCTCCTTGGAAGGCACCGCGGCGGGAAAAGAGGCGCTGACGCGCCCAATATGTTACCACTCCTGGTCGGGTGTCAATCCAGCAGGTCGGGTCGGCGGTTTCGGGTACGAATGATACGCTGCTCATGCCGCCAGGCGGCAATCCTGGCGTGATCGCCACTCAAGAGAACTTCCGGGACGGTCCATCCGTTGAACTCCGACGGACGCGTGTATTGCGGTTCCTCCAGGAGTCCGTCGCGGAACGATTCATGCCCGGTCGATTCGGGATTGCCCAGAACACCCTCGAGGAGCCGCGCCACACCCTCAATGATGGCCAGCGCAGCGACTTCTCCGCCGGCCAGCACCACGTCTGCCAATGAGACAACTTCGTCGATATGGTGATCGGTCACCCGTTCGTCTATTCCTTCGTATCGCCCGCATACGAGCGTGAGATGATCCAGGGTGGCCCATCGGTCCAATGTCGACTGGGTCAATCGGTCGCCAGACGGCGACATGAGAACCCGATGGGATTCAGCCAGGGGTCCGAGGGCATTGTGGAAGGGTTCGACCATCATCACCATGCCCGCTCCCCCTCCGAACGGAGCATCGTCGACCTGTCGGTGAGTGCCGAGTCCGTACGTGCGGAGATCGCGAATGTCGATCTCAAGAACCCCGAGGTCACGGGCACGTTTGACGATGCTCACTCCGAGCGGAGAGTCAAAAAACTCTGGAAAGATGGTTAGGACCGTGACTCTCATGACCGATAGAAAGGTAGTAGGTCGAAGGACCGGGGGTGGAGTATCCTCCCTAATACGTCGCCATGAGGAGAATCCAGGTGTCTGACAACGACTTCACAAGCGGTCACCCATGGGGTTTGGGCGACCCCGACACGGACAGCGCAACCGAGGCCGCCGCGCCACCTGCACCCCAAGCACATCAAGATGACCTGCCTGACGATCTTGCCGATCTATCAACCATCGAAGCACAGAGCGCGTCGACCATCCCTGGTCCGCTGGAGGAGTCGCTATCGGAGGCTCATCCATCCAACGCTGCGGTCGACGCAGACCTGGAGTTCGCACCAGAAGCACCCTCAGAAGATCCGATCATTCCCGACGAGTCCAAGGGCGATCAAGATCTGGATCTCGGTGATCTTGGCGGATTTGCCGACTTCGAAGGGTTCTCAGACAGCGCCGAAACTCAGGCATCTGACACCGCAGAGTCCAGTGACCTCGTCGAAGGCGAGTCGGGTGACCTCTCAGCGCTCGAAATCGATCCAGACCAGGTAGGTTCGGCAGGCGCATCCGAGACGGACGACTCGCCGGTTCCATCCCGACGTCGCCTCAACCCGCTATTGGCCGCATCCGGGCTGTTCGGGAGTTCCCCAACCGTTCCCCCACGTGCCATGGCCACGGGGGACGACTCATCGCCCGTCGATGCGCCAGACGCGTCTGAAACCGAACCTTCTTCGGACGCTGCATCATCGGAAGAACCCCTTCCAGCCCCCCCGGAGATTGCCGGAGAAGGTCTGGAGGGCGCCTTTGGCGACCTGGCGGCCGACACTTCGATCGACATCCCGGGACTAGGCGCGAGCGACGCCATTTTTGAAGACTTGCCCGCACCACTCGAAGACATCTCCTCATCATTCGGCGATCTCTCGGCTGTGGACGTACCCGATATCGCCGCCATTCAGTTCGACGAAGGATCCGTAGACTTTGGCTCCATCGAACTAACCGGCGACGCCGACTCGCTTGACGACCAGGGTCCTATCGATATGGCGTTCGAGGATGTCGAAAGTATTGAAGCCGAACTCGCCGAGACACTGCAAGCTTTGGGCGATCAGACCGCCGATTCGATTACCTTGGATCCGTCCGACGTGCCAACCGGTGACGCGCACGACTTCTTTCCGGAGTTCATGACTTCCATCGACGCTCCGGTCGATGACGTAGCGGTCGAAATCGAGATGGCTGGTATGCCTGCCAACGGTCCAGAGATGACAACCGACCCCGACGTCGAAACCCACCTCAACCTCGACGTTCCGGTCGATGACGAGGCCGAAGATGAACCGGAGTCCGCGCCAGGTGACGCCACCCTTGACATCTCTTCGGATTTCGCCGAGCCCGATTTCAGCACCCATACGTCGCCCCCCTCGGTATATCACGAGCTTGAGAGCCTTGGAGACGGCGAGACGAGTGAGACGCCTGAGAGCCCTGAGTCGATCTTCGGAGCTGTGCTTGGTGGTGCACCCGAGGGGCCGGACGATCCATTTGCTGCGATTTTCGGATCAGGCGAAGCTGCCATCGCGGCTGTTGCGGCCGCGGCCGCCGCAATCGAAACCGAGCAGCCAGTCAGGTTCACGCCTGGCGATAGTCCGACCGTTGACGACCTCCCGGATTTTCTTGTTGACGACGAACCCCATGCGGAAATCGGCCCGTCGGTCGCGGCGCCCGCCGAGTCCGCAGATGACTCGCCTGTTGAGTCCCCAGCTGAGGTCTCATCTGAGGTCTCAGATGAGGTCTCAGCTGAGGACACGGACACGGATACCTCGGGCGAGGCAACGGAACCGGCGGCCGACGCCGACAACGGCGAAACTCGAGCCGGCGAGGCAAAAGATTCCGAATATGTGGCCGTCCTGACAAACGAAGACAACGGTGCTGACGGGGTCGACGCGCCCCAGCCGGATGGCGAAACCCAGGCAGACCCGGGATCCGTCGAGATCAACGACGACGCAAGCCCCATCCCACCCCTGCCACCCATGCAGGCCACCACCCCCAGCTTCGATCCCGACCCATTCTCGTCTGGCCACGATTCAGATCTGACCAAAGTCGACGCCGACGACCTTAAATCGACCGGAGATGACCCGGCGGCCGCGGTTGAGGCAATGTTTCCATCGGACGTCCCGATGGATTTCAGCCCGCAAACCGGCGCAGAATCCAACTCACCAATCTCCACAAACCCACCTGCGATCGTAGGGACGACTACCACCGGAGTCAGTGAGAAGAAACCAATCCCGGAAGACTGGGGTACCCGAAGTGACGAGGCCTACGAGGGTTGGGTGCAAGACGACGAGGGAGTCGAAACGTGGCGCATGATCGTAACCAACCTGCCAACCGTTTCCGGATACGACATCGATGAGTTCCTCGGCCTGGCCGTGGCGGACTCGATGGTTGCCTCGCACGACGTCGAGACGGTGGCAATCGGCCGGAGAGCGGCCATTGATGCACTCACCGAGGACGGGGTTCTCCGGGGCGCTCACGCCATCGTCGCGGTGGCGCATGCCATTCAACCGGTTGGGGATCAGATACTTGTGACGGTCTCAGGCACTGCGGTCACCCTGAAACCAATCACCGCCCGCTGAACAGCGCTAAATAAGCTTGCGATCGGTGGCCCATTTGGTCAGCTCATGCCGGTTTGACAGTTGAAGCTTGCGTAAAACCGACGACATGTGTGACTCGACCGTTTTGACGGAAATAAACAACTGTTCCCCGGTCTCTTTGTAGGTATACCCCCTGGCAATGTGACGCAGCACATCGCGCTCACGATCGGTAAGAAGATCCAACTCCGGATCGATGTCGGCAATCGCAATGTGCGAGAACGCGTCAAGTACAAACCCGGCCAATCGCGGCGAGAACACCGCATCACCACCATGAACCCGTTCGATGGCCGCCACGAGCTCATGGGGGGCAATCGTTTTCGTCACATAACCGCGAGCGCCTGCCCGGATGATTGCCACAACATCTTCGGCGGCGTCCGAGGCCGACAAAGCCAGGAAAGCCACGCCCGGGTTTGCTTCGTTGACCCCCTCCAGAACCGCCTTGCCTCCCCCGCCAGGCATGTGGACATCGAGGAGCACCACATCGGGGGAACGCTCAGCGATAAGCTCGATAGCAGCGTCAACCTCGCTGGCCTCGCCGACGACCTCAATCGCCGACCCCAATTCATTGCGGACTCCCGCTCTGAATAGATCATGATCATCAACGATGAATACCCGAATCGGTTCCGTCATAGCTGCATGGTAAGCCGGACTTCCGTTCCGAGGCCTGGATCCGACTGAATTACCGAAGAACCGCCGTGACGGCTCATCCGACCCTTGATGGATTCCGACACGCCCTTTCGATCAGGCGGAACGTTGTTCTGGTCAAAGCCGGATCCCCGATCGCGCACAAAGACCATCACCCGTTCGTTGGCGACCTCGGCGAAAACCGAGACCTCCGATGCTCCAGAATGCTTGGCTGCATTGACCATCGCCTCTCTGGCCGCGGCGACGAGGCTCCGTAAACCATCATTGAGGTAGGCATCACCGACCGTAACCAACTCCACACGCACCTTGTAGGCGTCTTCGACTTCGGCCGCCGAGGCAATCAAAGTCGATTCGAAAGATTCGCCGTCGAGTTGTGACCCATACAACCAGGCGCGCAGGTCACGCTCCTGACCCCTCGCCAACGCCACAACTTCATCGGGGTCCGTACTACTGCGTTGAATGAGCGCCAGGGTCTGCAAAACGGAGTCGTGAAGATGAGCGGCCAAATCCGACCGTTCTTCTGCCCGGATCCGATCAGCTCGCTCCTCCTCCAGATTCCTTTCGGCAGACATTCGCATTCGGTCCGAACGTCTCAGCGCTCCAACGGCCCAGGTCACCGGGGCGGCCATGAACGGGTAAATCAACACGTTCGAACTGAGCACCGTCGGGTCGCCGATCCGATCTCCAATCCCGATCTGGATGAGTACCAGGCTCACGAGAACGAGCACCGGTGCCGCCGCCCCCGGCAATCCCTTTCCGAGAACGCCGATGAGAACCGACGAGAGCGGGTATCCCCCGACGAAGTTCGGGGATCCAGCCAGGTTGGGAGAGACCAGGATCAGGGCGCTTACGAGAGTGTCGAGACCTAGGAATGCCCAACTTCGAAACATTGCCGGCCGCCAAAACGAGACCCAAAGGGTCAGAGCCGTCCAGGCCGCGGCCAATGCGACTGCAGCAACGATGACCGCCGGGCGTTCTGCCTGCTGGGCGGAAGTCAGGGCAACCAGAGCCAACGAAAGCAACCAGAGCATCGCAATCGCCCGATAACCCACGATGATCCGCCGCAGAGTGGTTTCGAGTGACGCCATCAATCACCCACCGCCCGCAAACCATCAATACTTCTGGCGTTCTTCGATGCCCAATAACCCGGCAGGTGGGCCTCGCCCTTGGCCATCGCCCAGCGATCGAGCCGGTCCCGATCACCAGAGAACTCCATCAAAGGCACACCAAATCCGCAGGACGACCCGACTCTGTCGATATCAGCCACGATCACGGATCGGATGCCGGGCCGGGGCGCAAACCTGCTGACCAGACTCACAAATTCGTCGTCTTGGGGAAAAACAACCCGGCCCCGGCCATACAACCTGACGATCTCAGGGTTTCCTTCGAATGCACAAAACATGAAGGTGATCCGGCCATTTTCACGCAGGTGAGCGATCGTCTCGGCCCCGGACCCGGTCAGATCGAGATAGGCCGCCTGGTTGGGTCCGACCAGAAGGAACGTATCAAGGCCTTTCGGTGAAACGTTGACATGGCCGGACTCGCCGAGTGGGGCGGTCGCGACAAAAAACATCCGCTGTTGCCCGATCCAGGCGGCGGTTTCATGAGAAACAGAGTCAAAGGAGCTGCCCATCCCAGGACGTTACTCCCCGAGGGGCGATCTAGCGTGAATCCCCGGCTCAGAAGGTGGTCTGGAGAACCTCATAGAGCGTGCTGCGCAATGCCGGGATCCGGCCAACATCCACGATGGCGGTACGGAGTTCCTCCGGCGTTATCTCCGTTCCGTGCGCCGCCCCGGCCGAACGGGTGATGATCTCACCCATGAGCGTCCCACCTAAGTCATTGCAGCCGGCGGACAGCAGACGCTGGGCGCCATCGACACCGAGTTTCACCCACGACGCCTGGATGTTGTCGATTAGCCCATCGAACGCGATCCGGGCTACGGCGTGGATCAAAACCACTTCGTCCCAGGTCGGTCCGGGCCGGGAACGGCCCCGCAACCAAATCGGGGCGCCCATATGAACGAAAGACAGGGGAACGAACTCCGTGAAGCCGCCGGTTCGCCGCTGAATCTGGCGTATTACCTCGTAGTGATTCGCCCATGATCGCGGGGCGTCAATATGGCCGAACATCACCGTCGCCGTAGCCCGCAAGCCCATCTCATGGGCCGTAATCATGACTTCTGACCACTGGGAGGTTCGAATCTTGTCCGGACACAGGTGTTCCCTGACCGAATCGTCGAGTATTTCGGCCGCAGTTCCTGGCAACGTTCCGAGACCGGCCTCTTTGAGTTGGGAGAGGAACACTTTCACGGAGACACCAAGCGTCTCGGCACCTTGCCAGACCTCTAGCGGCGTGAACCCATGGATATGCATTTCCGGTAATTCGGCTTTGATGGCCCGAACGACGCCCGCATAGAAGTCACCCGTGAACTCCGGGTGGATCCCGCCTTGCAGGGTGACCTCCGTCGCCCCCCGGTCCCAGGCCTCCTTGGTCCAGCCGACGATCTCATCGACTCCCATCAAATACGGATCGCCGCGCAGGTTAAGGCTCTTGGGTCCCTTGGAGAATGCGCAGAACCCGCACTTGAAATAGCACATGTTCGTGTAGTTGATATTGCGGTTCACGACGTATGTGACTTGCGGTCCATTCGTTCTTTCTCGCAAACAATCTGCGACGAACGCCACCGCATCAACCTGATCGCCTCTGGCCTGAAAGAGCTGCTCGAGCTCATCGACGGTCGGTGCGACTCCCTCGAGAGAACGTTGCAGGATCGGTCGGAGGGAACCGGCCCCATCGAGCGCAGCTGGCGCCTGGCCACCGACCCACACACCATCTGGCCACTGAGCCGATACCCGCCCGGACGGGACGGGTGGCGCCTCATCCTTGCCGGGGGCCCAGCTGTACCTGGGACGAGCCCACCCGGCAGCATCTATCAGGTTCAGCCACGCCGTAAAGACATCATCGTCGAGAGCCACTCTCCCCTCATCGACCGTCACGCCGGCCGGGAACGCCGTCCGTTCCCGCAGGTCACCGACCACCGAGCGGAGCTCACCGATCTGGCTATTGGACCAATCGCGAAGAAGAAGATCCCGCGCTCCTGCCTCCCAGGCGGTCCTGGCATCTTCGACGGTGTCGACAAACACCGAAACGACCGCTTCCAAACCGGGAAGGCCGACCAGATCGACATATTCGACAACCTCGGATCGACCAACCCGTAGGAAACATGCCTGGCTTCGGGCCAGCGCGTCGAGTATGACGGCTCGCTCCCCGTCAGCCCTCACTGAAATCCGCCACCCTGGCACGGCCAGCTTGGCGAGTCGCAGAGCATCTTCTGGACCCACCACCCAGGCGGCCGGCTTTCCATCGGGCCCGGCTGTTTCGACCGGCAACAGGCCACCGGCCAGGCAGGCCGTTCGATCAGCCGCGTTGAGGCCGTCGACTTCCAGGGTGGTCGTGCCCTCGCGAGCCCTCGTCGCGGCGGTTAGTTCATGGATGCTGGAGGTCGGGCGGACCCGCAAGAACGTTGTGAACATCCGAGGAATCTAACCTTTCTCGGCCAATTGTGGAGTATGTCCGTACCCATCGTCGGTGGTGGCCTCCCGGACCTTCGTCAGGACCGCGGCGTCAAGCCAACCGTCGGATATGTATTCGGGGTAGACCGGTAGCCGGGACCGAAGCTCAAAGCCGGCCGCCGTGGTCCGTGCGGTGAGATCAGCCAGATGAGGCCAGGGCGCTTCGGGGTTAACCCAGTCGATCGTCAAGGGCGAAACCCCACCCCAATCGTTGATTCCTGCCTCAAGGTACGTCTCATACCGTTCGGTCAGGTTCGGCGGAACCTGAACGTTCATGGTCGGACCCATGATCCAGCGAGCAAGTGCTACCACCCTGGCAAACCAACTCGGGATCGGCTCGGCACCGAACCGCATGCGAGTATCAGCCTTCGCCCGGAAGTTCTGGATGATGACCTCCTGGATATGCCCCCAGCGGCTCTGCAAGTCGGCAAGGGCAAACAACGAATCTACGATCTCAGCGTTGGTCTCGCCGATTCCAACCAGAATCCCGGACGTGAATGGAACCTTCTGGCGTCCGGCCGCTTCGATTGTGGCAACTCTGACAGCTGGCACTTTATCGGGGCAGTTGAAGTGGGGCATTCCGGGTTCGGTAAGTCGGGGCGAAATGTTCTCGAGCATCAGTCCAATGGAGGGATTCGATCGCCGTAACCGGGCCACCGCATTCTCAGCCATCACCCCGGGATTGGCATGGGGAAAGAGCCCGGTTTCCGCATGAACTCGTTCAGTCATCGCCACGACATAGTCCATGGTCGTCGTGCAATCGACCGACGCCAGGAACTCTCTGGCGGCCGGGTATTTGTCTTCTGGCGCATCGCCCAATGTGAACAAGGCTTCGGTACATCCATGGCGGTCACCGGCCAGGGCGATTGCAAGCACATCGTCTGGTGTGAGATATTCCCCCCCATTTCCGGGAGGTTTGACGAATGTGCAGTACGTGCACTGGTCCCGACACATCGTGGTCAAAGGAATAAAGACTTTTGGCGAGTATGTGACGATCCGCCCCTTCCCCTCATCACGCAATCGTCGTGCCTCGACAAACAGGGGATCGGCACCAACCGTACCGTCGAGATAGGCAATGGCAAGTTCTGGGTCAGGACCGGGATGCACGGTCCTCACGCTAGTCGGCCTGCCAAGATGAACTAAACGCCATCACGACCTGCATATAATCCAGGGCGTGACTGATACATCGACCGACCAGCTCGACAAAGACGCCCAGGACGCCACCAATTCAGCTCAAATGAGCAAGGCGTTGAAAGTCGGGTTCCTCATCGGAACCCCGACCACGTTCATGGTCTTCTTCGCGATGATGTTCTTCGGCGCTCATCTGAGTCTCGGCCAAGCCCTCGTTACATCAATCTGGGTAGCGATTGTTGGTGGTGGGTTTTACGGCGGAGTTGCCGGCTTGCTGACCGTTCTCAACAAGCATCCCCACTAGGCGACTCACTCACCGATGTCGAGTAGGCCCGCAATGGCCTCGACAATCACGAAGCCTCCTTCGATGTCGACGGTTGGCACCAACGCGTCGACAAACGGAACCTCGACCCGGCCATCGGCAACCTGGATCGCCAACCGGTCTTGCGCTCCACCTGTGACAACTTCGATGATCTCACCCCTCCGAGCGCCCGAGGGGTCACGAACTTCCAATCCCGTCAGCTGGGATGGCCAATACTCCCCCTCGTCCAATTCACGCAGATGAGACTCGGTCATGGTCAATTGGACGCCTTGCATCAGCTCAGCGGTATTCCGGTCGGAAACTTCGGCAAACTTGATAAGGAAGACCCCGGCGCCGGTTCGAACCCGTTCAATGGTGAAGGGTCCGGTGGTGCCACCGAACTGAAATCCGGGTCTGAACTGTTCAGGATGATCCGAATAGAAGACAACGGCCACGTCCCCTTTGAGCCCGTGGGCTCTGGCGACGTGGCCGATGATAATTTGATCGTTCAAGGTCTTGAAGACCGCGTCCGGCGACTAGTCGAGAAACTCGACGCCTGCAGTCAGGCCTTCTTCGTCGGCGGCCGCCTGGGCGATCGTCCTGATCGCTTTGGCAACCCGACCTCTCCTCCCGATCACGCGACCCATATCTGATTTGGCAGCCCGCACTTCGGCGGTTACCTCATCGGGTCCTTCTTCAATGACTGTCACTTCTACAGCATCGGGGTCATCAACGATGGCCTTGACGATGTATGAGACGACGCTCTCGACGATGTCACCTTTTGGCATGATTTATTCTTCCTCGCCGGAATCGCCTTCGACCTCAGCCACTTCAGCAACTGGTTCGACGGGTGCTTCCTTCTTTGGGGCCGGCTTTGATGCCACAGTGTGGATCTCGCCACGGGAAATCTTGAACTGCGTCCATGCCCCGGAGATCTCCAACAACTTGCGGGCGGCCTCCGTCGGCTGGGCGCCATCATTGAGCCAGGTAACAGCCTTGTCGTTATCGATTTCGATTAACGAAGGCTCCTGACGGGGATCGTATCGTCCGATAGCATCGATATAGCTTCCATCGCGCGGTTGGCGGCCATCAGCTACGACGACTCGATATACGGGCTGCTTCTTTTTGCCCAACCGCATCAGGCGGATCTTGACCGCCATCTGCTCACCTCTTCCTGCTCTTGTTCTTTCGTTGCGGCCGCATGCCTGGCATTCCGGGTAGCCCGGGGACGCTTTTGCCTGCGGCCAACATCTTCATCATCTTTTGTGTCTCGCCGAACTGTTTCAGCAAGGCGTTGACCTGCTGAGGACTCGTTCCAGAGCCCCGCGCAATCCTCCGTTTACGACTTCCGTCGATCAACCGAGGGCTGTGCCGTTCTTCAGGTGTCATCGATCTGATGATCGCTTCAACCCGGCCCAAGTCCTTGTCGGATATTTCGACATCTCGTAGGGCCTCGTTGGCGCCTGGAAGCATAGCAAGCAATCCCTGAAGTGGCCCCATCCGCCGGATCTGTTGGAACTGGGCGAGGAAGTCCTCAAGGTCAAATTCGGCCTTTCGGAGCTTTTCGGCCATCTGCTCAGCCTCTTCGAGGTCCCACGTTTCCTCGGCCTTTTCAATGAGGGTGAGTACATCGCCCATCCCGAGAATGCGCGATGCCATGCGCTCTGGATAGAACACCTCGAAATCATTGAGTGACTCTCCGACCGCCGCAAATTTGATGGGTCGGCCGGTGACCTCCCGCACCGAGATGGCAGCTCCACCCCGGGAATCGCCGTCAAGTTTCGAAAGGATGAAGCCGGTGAGGTCGGTGTATTCAAGAAAGCCCTGCGCAACGTTGACCGCATCCTGGCCGGTCATGGCGTCCACCACGAGGAGTACCTCGTCGGGGTCGGAGATCTTGCGGATATCCGCCAGTTCGTCCATCAGCGCTTTGTCGATAGCCAACCGTCCGGCGGTGTCGACAATAACCACGTCGTGTCCGGCCCTGACCGCTTCCTTCATCGCCGCCTTCACGACCTTGCCCGGCTTGGACTTTCGCTCCGAATATACGCGGATGCCGATGCTCGCCCCGAGCGTTTCCAGTTGGTCGATGGCGGCCGGGCGGGCAAGGTCAGCAGCGACCAGTAATGGGTTTTTCCCCTGGGCCCGCAGGTACTTCGCCAGCTTGCCACTCGTCGTCGTCTTGCCGGAACCTTGCAATCCAACCATAAGGATCGTAAACGGTTCCTTACCCGTGAACTTCAAGCCGACTTCTGTGGTGCCGAGGGTCGTTATCAGCTCCTCGTGAACGATCTTGATGACCTGCTGACCGGGAGTCAGACTCGCATGCACCGCGGCACCGAGGGCACGCTCCTTGATCCTGGCGAGCAGATTCTTGGCAACCGAAACGTTGACATCGGCTTCGAGAAGCGCCAGTCGGACCTCACGGAGCGCCTTGTCGACATCGGCTTCCGATAGCCGACCTTTGCCACGCAGGCTCGAAAAAATACCGGTGAAACGATCAGACAGTGAGTCGAACATATGAAGCCGACAGTGTATCGGCGGCCGATCACTGCGTGAAAACCGGGTCAGGAACCGGCCATCGAGCGCACCAGCTACGATCAGCGGGTGATCGAGGAAACCGACGACCTCCTGTTGCGAGCCGATATTCGGCGATTGGGCGCCCAACTCGGGGAAACGTTGATCCGACAACATGGGCCGGAATTACTGTCCCTGGTCGAGGAAGTCCGCAGGCTCACTCGCCAGCAGCGAGACCATCCAAGCGCTGAAACCGGTCGCCGCCTCGAAGGGCTCCTCGAAAGCCAGGATCTCGACACCACCATCCGGCTGGTCAGGGCGTTCACGACCTACTTCCATCTCGCCAACGTCGCCGAGCAAACCCATCGGGTTGATGAACTAGCTGCCCCGGTCGGAGAAGATCGCGAGTGGCTTGAAGCCTCGGTGGACCGAATCCTGGCCGCAAACATGCCACAGGACGAACTCGATCGGATTCTGTCTCGGATCGAGCTCGGGCCGGTATTCACCGCGCATCCGACGGAAGCGGCCAGGCGCTCGATCTTGACGAAACTCAACGACATCGCCGGACTGCTCGAAGCCCGACTCGATCCACGAGCCACCGACGCCGACCAACGGCGGATCGATCGAAGGACCGCGGAACTCATCGAGCTCATCTGGCAGACAGACGAACTCCGCCTCGATAGACCCGAACCCATCGACGAAGCTCGATCGATCATCTTCTACTTCGATCAGCTTTTCACAGACGTGATACCCGGGCTACTGGAGGAATATGACCTGCAGATGCAGCGACTCGGGACCGTGGTCGATCCGTATTCGACCCCGATCCGCTTTGGAACCTGGGTCGGCGGTGATCGAGATGGCAATCCGTTTGTGACTCCGGCGGTGACGATGCGGGTCCTTGAGATTCAGCATGAGCACGGCTTGCGCAACATCATCAAAGCCGTCGAGGCGCTGTCGGCAGAGCTGTCATCATCGCTGGCGGTCCAGGGTATCTCGTCAGAGCTGGAGGATTCCCTTGCCGCAGACCGGATCGCACTCCCCCAGGTGTTCGACCGATTCGGATCGATGAACGCGGCCGAGCCGTACCGACTGAAATGCTCGTACATACACGAGCGCCTTCGCAACACCCGAGACAGATTCGCCGAGGGAACCCACCACCGGCCGGGGACTGCCTACCCGGGCGTGATCCAGCTTCTCGACGAGCTGACCGTCATGCGCAATTCCCTGCTCGACCACCGGGGAACATTCATCGCAAACGGACCCCTACTGCGCCTCATCCGCACCGTGGCGGCCTTCGGATTCCGTATGGCGACCATGGACGTTCGGGAACATTCGGAGCGTCACCACGAGTTGCTTGCCGTGCTCTATCAGCGCCTCGACATCGACTATCGAGCCGTAAGTCCCGGCGAACGCACCCGGTTCCTCGCCAATGAACTGACCGCCCGGCGTCCCCTATCGTCACCCACGACCCTTTTGACCCCCTCGACTGACTCGACCATGGGGACGTTTCATACGATCCGAGATGCCCAGGATCGATTTGGGATCGATGTTATCGACTCCTACATCATCTCGATGACCCGCGACGCCGGCGACGTATTCGCGGCCGCCGTACTTGCCAGGGAGACCGGCCTGATTGACGTACATACGAACGTGGCCCGGATCGGCTTTGTGCCTTTACTCGAGACGATCGACGAGTTGCGAGTGGCCGGTGCGATTCTCGACGACATGCTGTCGGAGCCGTCGTACCGGTCGATCGTTGCTGCTCATCATGACGTTCAGGAAGTCATGCTGGGCTACTCGGACTCCAACAAACACGGTGGCATCACCACATCGCAATGGGAGATATACAAGGCTCAACGTGATTTGAGAAACACGGCGATGAAACACGGCGTTCGCTTGCGCCTGTTCCACGGTCGAGGCGGCACCGTCGGTCGCGGAGGCGGCCCCACCCACGCCGCGATTATGGCCCAGCCGTTTGGCACCATCGACGGGCCTATCAAACTCACCGAGCAGGGCGAAGTCATCTCCGACAAGTACGGTCTGCCGGAATTGGCCCGCCGCAACCTTGAGTTGACGCTTGCTGCAGTACTCGAAGCCTCCACCCTTCACAAGACTCCACGCCAAAGCGAAGCGGTACTTGGCCACTGGGACGAAGTCATGGAGACTGTGTCGGATGCTGCGTTCGCTACGTACCGGAGCCTGGTCGACTCCGATCGCCTCGTCGATTATTTCCTGCGGTCTACTCCCGTTGACGAGCTAGGCGATCTCAACATTGGCTCACGCCCCTCCCGTCGGCGCGACTCGACCGGCCTCGACGGTCTACGGGCCATCCCCTGGGTGTTCGGCTGGACTCAAACCCGTCAAATCATCCCCGGATGGTTCGGAGTTGGGAGCGGCCTGGCGGCTGCCCGCCAGGCCGGCTACGGGGAAGCGATGACCGAGATGTACAAGACCTGGTCATACTTTTCAACGTTCCTCTCAAATGTAGAGATGACCCTCGCCAAGACCGACCTTGCCATTGCCGACCGATATGTCGACTTGTTGGTCGAAGACGAGGCCAAAGACATCCTTGAAGTCATCCGGGCCGAGTACGAGCTGACCCTTGCGGAGGTGGCGACCGCCACCCGCCACGAACTGCTGGCGGAAGCACCGACGCTCGCCAGGACATTGTCGGTGCGGGATCGATATCTCGATCCGATCAACTACCTCCAGGTGACGTTGCTGGCCCGCTCCCGTTCCGATGAGGGCGGGGACCCTCAACTACGCAGAGCACTGCTACTCACCGTCAATGGGATCGCGGCCGGCCTTCGCAACACCGGCTGAACCGTCCCGAGGGTGCACCGACACCCATCGGGCCATTACTATCGCGCCGTATGAGCCTGACCGTTGTGGATAACCCGATTACCAATCACTATTTGTCCATCCTCCGCTCCAACCAGTCGAACGCTGAGACCTTCCGCTCCGCAGCCAGACGGGTCAGCCTGTCCCTCGTTCACGAAGCCGCCAAAGGGCTTGTGGAAGAGACCATCGAAGTCGAAACGCCGCTGGAAAGAACTACCGGGACCAAAATTGCGCAGGGCATCGTGGCGGTCCCCGTGTTGCGGTCGGGGCTCGGCATGATCGATGCCGTGTTGGCACTGCTACCCGATGTTTCAGTTGGGTATGTCGGCGTGGCCCGCGATGAGATCACGATCAAGCCCGAGGAGTACTACATCAAACTGCCCGATATGGCCGGAAAGAAAGTGCTGGTCCTCGAGCCGATGCTGGCGACCGGCGGATCGTTGTCCTACGCGATCCAGATGATCAAAAACCGTGGCGGGGTCGATATCACGGCCATATGCGTGATTGCTGCCCCGGTTGGCGTTGACCGCGTCCAAAAGGAGCATCCCGACGTAGACCTCGTGATTGCCTCCATCGACCGCGACCTCAACGATCACTACTACATCCGTCCCGGGCTCGGCGACATGGGAGATCGACTCTTCGGTACGGTGTAGACCTGGCCATGCAACCCGACTTCGAGGAAGCCGTCCGTGAGGTTCTCACCGCCCTGAAGCCCGGCGATGTCGTCACCTACGGCGAAGTCGCCGCCGAGGCGGGTTTCCCCGGGGCCGCTCGAGCCGTCGGCAACATCCTCAGAGGGTCCGACGGACTTCCCTGGTGGCGAGTCGTCAATGCGGCCGGTCGACTGGTTCCCGGCCACGAACGTGAGCATGCCCAACGGCTGCGCGCCGAAGGAATCGCCGTGAAGAACGGCAAGGTTTCCAGATAGGCAGGTGCACGTTCCGCCAGCGGTGCCCGGTCTGTGCAGGTCTGATCCGTCGCTGGGCCCACACCTTTCACACACGGCCATCGAAGGCCTTGACAGCCTGGAGGACCGTTGGATCGACCTGTCCACCCACAACGCAGACCGCCACCCGCCACGCCGGGCCTCCCATCACGGCATCGCCGGAGCTGTCCTTGAGTAGGCTCGTCGATCAGGAGGACAACATCGTGAAGCGAGCGATCATCATTGTCATGGATTCCTGTGGAGCCGGAGAAGCCCCGGATGCTGCCGAATACGGGGACGCCGGGTCGGACACACTCGGACACACGGCCATGGCAGTCGGAGGGTTTGACCTCCCGAACTTCAGTGCGGCTGGACTCGGCAACCTGCACAGCAGCCTGGCCGGCATGCCTCCGGTCACCAGCCCGACGATGGCATACGGCAGGCTCGCCGAAGCATCAGCGGCAAAGGACTCAACCACCGGTCACTGGGAATTGGCTGGCATCATCACGAAAACACCGTTTCAAACCTTCACGGATACCGGATTTCCCGATGCCCTGATCCACGCCATCGAAGAGGAATCAGGTCACACGTTCATCGGTAACTACGCCGCCTCCGGAACAGTCATCATCGAGGAGTTGGGTCCGAGACATCTTGAATCGGGCGAACTCATCCTCTACACCTCGGCCGATTCCGTGTTCCAGATTGCCGCCCACGAGGAGATTGCCCCGATCGACGAGCTCTACCGGGTCTGCGAGATCGCCCGGAGGCACTGCGATGAATACCTGATCGGCCGGGTCATCGCTCGACCCTTCATCGGTCGGCCGGGGGCCTTTCAACGCACCTACAAACGTCACGATTACGCCATGCCGCCCCACTCAGACACCCTGCTCGACCACGCCAAAGCCGCCGGCTTGACGGTTCATGGGATTGGCAAGATAAGCGACCTGTTCGCAGGACGAGGCCTGACCGATGTAGTCAAAACCGAGGGCGATACCGACGGACTCAACCGGACGATAGAAGCGCTCAAGACGGTTGAGTCAGGAATCATTTT